>CAWUUY010000037.1:0-11707 GCA_963924885.1 uncultured Burkholderiales bacterium
CGTCATCGCCGACTTCATGATTCAGGGCGGCGGCTTCACTGCCGACTTGCAGCAAAAGAAAGTCCGCGACCCGATCAAGCATGAAGGCGGCAACGGCTTGACCAATCAAGTGGGCACCATCGCGATGGCGCGCACGGCCGATCCGCACTCCGCCACGTCGCAATTTTTCATCAACGTGGTGGATAACCAGATGCTCAATTTTCGCGGCCCCGGCCCACAGGAAATCGGCTACACGGTGTTCGGCCGCGTCATCAAGGGACTGGACGTGGTAAATAAAATCAGAAACGTGGAAACCACCGCGCGCGGCCCGCATCAAAACGTGCCGGTGCAAACCGTGAACATCGAAAAAGTCACTCTGATCGAAGTGGCGGCAAAACCCGCCGTCAAAAGCAAGTAACCCACCCCCGAAAGCAAAGACATGATCAAACTGCAAACCAATCACGGCGATATCACCATTGAACTGAATGCCGACAAAGCGCCCAAGTCCGCAGCCAACTTTGAGCAGTACGTCAAGGCCGGCCACTACGACAATACGATTTTCCATCGCGTGATCGACAGCTTCATGATTCAGGGCGGCGGCTTCGCGCCCGGCATGAAAGAAAAAGACTCGCGCGATTCCATCGAAAACGAAGCCAAAAACGGCCTGAAAAACGACCACTACACCGTCGCGATGGCGCGCACCTCCGACCCGCATTCGGCCAGCGCGCAGTTTTTCATCAACACCAGTGACAATGACTTTCTGAACCACAGCGCGCCGACACCGCAAGGCTGGGGCTATTGCGTGTTCGGCAAAGTCACCGCCGGTATGGACGTGGTGGACAAGATCGGCAAGGTTAAAACCGGTCGCAAGGGATTTCATGACGACGTACCGGTGGACGATGTGATGATTCAGAAAGCGACGGTGGTCTAACAGCAGGATTGAGGATTGTGATGTCAGGATTGAGCAAAACCGGCGCCACTCAGATTTTTACTCAATCCTCGATCCTGAATCCTCAATCCTGAATGAGCCATACCCTCCTCGTCTCCGATCTGCACCTCGCGTCCGACAGGCCGCGCATCAACGAGCAGTTCTTTGCCTTTATCCGCAACACGGCGCCGGCGGCAATGTCGCTTTACATCCTCGGTGATCTGTTTGAATACTGGATTGGCGACGATGACCACGACGACCCGCTGAACGATGCCGTTGCGCGCGCGCTCGCCACGCTCGCCTTGTACGGCACGCGGGTCTATCTCATGCAGGGTAATCGCGATGTGCTGATCGGCGCGGATTTTGTGTCGCGTTGCGGCGCTACGCTGATCGCCGACGCCACCTTGATGAATCTGCATGGCACGCGCACGCTGCTGATGCACGGCGACACACTCTGCACCGATGACCTCGAATACCAGACGTTTCGCGTCTATGCGCATGACGCGGAAAACCAGCGCCGGTTTCTCGCCCAATCGCTGGCGGCGCGGCGCGATCAGATGCGCGGCATGCGCGCGCAAAGTGAACGGGTCAAAAAAGAAAAAACCGAAGAAATCATGGATGTCTCGCCGGTTGCCGTGGAAGACGCGCTGCGCGCGCATCGCTACCCGCGGCTGATCCACGGCCACACGCACCGGCCCGCGCGGCACCCACATGTGGTGGATGGGCGCCCGTGCGAGCGTTGGGTGCTGGCGGATTGGTACCAGCGCGGCAGCTATCTGCGCTGCGACGCCGCCGGTTGTACTGCTGCACAAATATCGTAACTATTTGTTTTTATAAGTTTTTTATTTTAAAAGCGCTTGCTTGAAATCGCCGATCAGATCGTCCTCGTCCTCGATGCCGATCGACAACCGGATCAACGATTCCGCAATGCCCATCTCGGCGCGCCGCGCCGCGCCCATTTCCCAATAGATCGTCTGCGCAATCGGTATCGCCAGCGTGCGATTGTCGCCGAGGTGGCTCGACGAAATCACCAGTTTCAAGCGGTTGAGAAAATCAAAGCAGTCGATGCCCTCGGCAAGCTCAATGCTCATCAGCGCGCCGTAATGTCTGAACAACTCGCCCGCCCGTTGGTGCTGCGGATGATCCTCGAGGCCGGGGTAATGCACCTTGGTCACGCCGCGATGCGCGGCGAGAAATCGCGCCAGCGCCAGCGCGTTGCCCGATGAACGCTCCATGCGCAGCGCCAGCGTTTCCGCGCCAGTGGCGAGACGATGCGCAGGCTCCGCCGCCAGCGTGGCGCCGATATCGCGCAAACCCTTTTTGCGGATTTGCTGGATGCCCCACAGCGCGGGTTTGGCGCTTTTGTAATTGTCGTAAATATTCGAATACGTCGTCCAGTCGTAAAGTCCAGTGTCGGTAACCGAGCCGCCCAGCGCATTGCCATGACCGCCGATGTATTTGGTCAGGGAGTTAATCACCAGCGTCGCCTGATCGCGCTTCGGACGATACAAATACGGCGAGGTCATGGTGTTATCCACCACGTAAATCAAGCCGTGCTTCGCGCACAAATCACCAATGCGCGTGAGGTCGGCCACCTGCGTGCGCGGATTGGCGATGGTTTCAACGAATACCATGCGCGTATTGGGCTTGATCGCGCGCGCGACATTCTCCACGTCGGTGGGATCAACGAAACTGATGTCGTAACCCTGCGTATTGAACGTGCCGAACAGGCTGTTGGTGTTGCCGAATAAAAACGAACTCGACACCACATGGTCACCCGTACGCAACAGCGCCGTGAACACCGAGGCAATGGCCGCCATGCCCGTCGAAAAACACACGGTGGCTATGCCATCCTCCATCTTGCTGACTTTCGATTCCAGCGCGGCGGTGGTGGGGTTGCCCTGGCGCCCGTAGGCATAACCGGCGGCCTCGCCCTTGAACACACGCGCCAGCTCGCGCGAATCGGCATAGCCGAACGCCACCGCGGCGTGCATCGGCTTATGCACCGAATTGTGCTCAATGGGCGCTTCCAGATCAGAATGCAGAATGGTCGTGGTAAAGCCGTTACTCATGATGTCACCCCATAAAAACAAAAAACCCGGTTCGATGCAGCGGAACCGGGTTTGAGTCTTACTGCCATCTTCGCAGTTGTCTCTTTAGCCGGATTTATTACGCGCCCGCAAGCTGATGTCAAATCGGCGCGATGGAACAGAGGTAAAGTTACCCGCCCCCGGTTCGTTTGTCAATGCGATGTTCCCGCGATGTTCACGTAAAGGCAAAATCCACCTCCGGCGCCAGCCCGCTGATGATGTGCGCGATGGATTTCCCCGAACCACAGGCATGCGTCCACCCCAGCGTGCCGTGGCCGGTGTTCAGATACAGGTTCGGCAGCTGCGTCTTGCCGATCAGCGGCACATTGCTCGGCGTGGCGGGCCGCAGCCCGGTCCAGAATTGCGCTTCTCCGCTGTCGCCCACGCCCGGAAACACCTCCTCGACGCGCTTTACGATAGCCTCGCAGCGTATGCGATTCAGATCGCGGTCGTAGCCGTTGAACTCGGCGGTGCCCGCAATGCGCAGGCGGTTGCCCAGCCGCGAATACACCAGTTTGAATTCGTCGTCGGTGAGCGAAACCTGATTCGCTTTCGCTTCGTCTTTCACCGGCATGGTGACCGAATAGCCCTTGGCGGGGTAAATCGGCAGGCGTATGCCTAAGGGTGCGGCGAATAGCGGACTCACCGACCCCAGCGCCAACACGTAAGCATCGCCACGTATGCGCTGAAAGCGGCCTTCGGCATCGGTGGCCTCGACATGTTCGAGACGCGCCCCTTTGGCGTTGCCGTCGGCACGCAGCGCCGTCACTGTGTGGCTCATCAGAAACTTCACGCCGCGGTCATGACACAGCCGCACCACTTCGCGCGCGAACAGGTTGGCATCGCCGGATTCATCCTCGGCCGTGTAGGTCGCGCCCGCGAGGCGCGCGCGTATGTGTGACAACGCGGGTTCGATACGCACGGCTTCATCGGCGGACACCACGCGCCGCTCGCAGCCGAGTTCGCGCATCAGCTCGGCGGGCTTTAACGCCGCGTCGAACTCTTTTTGCGTGGTGTAAAAATGCAGGATACCCTGGGTGCGATGGTCATACGCGATACCGGTATCGCGCCGCAGCGCCTGCAACATTTCGCGGCTGTAAAGGCCGAGCCTCACGATCTGCTCGATATTGTGCCGCGTACGCGCGGGCGTGCATTCACGCAAAAATTGCAGCCCCCACAGCCATTGCCTCACATCGGCGCGCAGCCGGAATAACAACGGCGCATCCTCGCGGGCAATCCACTGCAGCATCTTGAACGGCGCACTCGGGTTGGCCCACGGCTCGGCGTGACTCACGGAAATCTGCCCGCCGTTGGCGAAGCTGGTTTCGGCCGCCGGCGCCGCCTGCCGGTCGAGCACGATGACTTCGTGCCCGAGTTGCTGAAGATAGTACGCGGAGGTGACGCCGAGCAGGCCGGCGCCCAAGACGACGGTTTTCATTTTTGCATGGCGTGCAGCATGGCGAGACTGGCGTCATCGTCACGCGACTCAAGCCCGTGGATAACGCCATCGCGATCCAGCGGCAGGCGGTTCTGGCTCATTTTCCACTTACCCTGCATGCGGGTCACGGGAATCTCGATGCCGATGATGGCCTTCAACATGGTGTCGATATAATCCGCTGGCGCGTCCGTCACCTGCCACGGCTTCTGGCGCTGCGATTCCTGACTCGCGGTCAACCGCGTCACCAGTGTGCGCAGCCACTGCGCGTCATCGATAATTTTCAGCGGGCCGCGTGCATGTACTACCGCGTAGTTCCATGTCGGCACCACCTTTCCGTGTTGCGCCTTGCTCGGGTACCACGACGGCGTGATATAGCCCTGCGGCCCCTGAAACACTGCGAGCGCCCCGATGTCAGCATTGAACGTGCGCCACACGGGGTTTGCCCGCGCCACATGCCCGCGCAGCGTGCCCCAAGGCCCCGGCTCTGGATCGATCAGCAGTGGAATGTGGTTGGCCTCAAGGCCCAGCGCGGACTGCGTAACCAGCGTCGCCAACGGATGCGCTGTAATCAGCGCATGCATCACGTCAATACGGTCTTCGCGAAATGCAGCTGCCTCGTACATGGCCCGATCAAAGACTTATAAAAAGTCTTTATTAATCAACAGCTTCCAATTCCAGCGCGAGCTGCTGCGCGGCGGATTCCTTAGCGCGCTTGCTGCTGTCGCGACGATCCTGCTCCACGCCGTCGAGATAGGCTTGCGTGATATCGCCGGTGACGTAAACACCGTCGAAGCACGAGGCCTCGAAATTTATCACTTGTGGATTGACGCTGCGCACGTCATCGATCAAGGCATCGAGATCCTGATAAATCAATTCGTCACAGCCGATCTCACGCGCGATTTCTTCATCACTGCGGTTGCTGGCGATCAACTCTTCGCGCGTGGGCATGTCGATGCCGTAGACGTTTGGGAAACGCACCGGCGGCGCGGCGGACGCAAAATACACCTTTCGCGCGCCCGACTCGCGCGCCATCTGAACAATCTCGCTGCTGGTGGTGCCGCGCACGATGGAGTCATCCACGATCATCACATTCTTGCCGCGAAATTCCATGTCGATGGCGTTCAATTTCTGCCGCACCGATTTACGACGCACTGCCTGCCCCGGCATGATGAAGGTACGGCCGATGTAGCGGTTTTTGATAAAGCCTTCGCGATACGACAGATTCAGATGCTTGGACAGCTCCATCGCCGCCGGACGGCTTGAGTCAGGAATTGGAATCACCACGTCAATGTCGAGATGCTGGTAGTCGCGCTTGATTTTCTCGGCCAGGCTATCGCCCATGCGCAGCCGCGCTTCGTACACCGAGATGCCGTCAATCACCGAATCCGGACGCGCCAGATAAACAAACTCGAATATGCACGGGTTCAGGCTCGCCGCCGGTGCACACTGACGGCTGTAAAAATTGCCGTCCATGTCAATGAATATCGCCTCGCCCGGCGCCACGTCGCGCACCACTTCGTAACCCATCGCGTCCAACGCCACACTCTCGGAGGACGCCATGTATTCGTAACCGCTGTCGGTTTCAATACGGCCGAAAATCAGCGGACGAATACCGAACGGATCACGAAACGCCAGCAAGCCGTAACCGGCGATCATCGCCGTCACCGAATACGCGCCCTTGCAACGCTGATGCACGCCCGACACGGCGGCAAAAATCGTCGCCGGATCAAGCTTGTAGTTGGTGGCGTTGTTTTGCAGCTCATGCGCCAGCACGTTGAGCAGCACTTCCGAATCCGAGCCGGTGTTAACGTGGCGCAGATCATCGCGGAATAAATCAATCTTGAGCTGCTCGGTATTGGTGAGATTGCCGTTGTGAGCCAGCACGATGCCGAAGGGGGAATTCACATAAAACGGCTGCGATTCGGCTACCGATGAGGCGGAGCCCGCCGTGGGGTAGCGCGTATGCGCAATGCCCGCCGAGCCGGACAACGCGCGCATATTGCGCGTGCGAAACACGTCGCGCACCATGCCCATGCCGCGATGCGAATGGAAATTGGCGCCGTCGGCGGTGACGATGCCCGCCGCATCCTGCCCGCGATGCTGCAACACCAGCAGCCCGTCATAGAGCAACTGGTTTACCGGCGATTTAGCCACTACACCGAGAATTCCGCACATTGCCCGGCCTCAGCCTTGTTACTTGTCATACGAAATGTTCTTTGCCCAATCCTGCGGCAACCACTGCTTCACAAACACCGCCAGTGTTTCCAGCGGCGAGACGAGCATAGCATCTTTCCACACCGGCTGACGCGGCAGCACCGTCAAGCCGGCGCCCAGCGCCAAAACCACCACCACCGCCACGCCGCGCACCAACCCGAACAGGCTGCCCAGCAGACGATCCTCGATGCCCAAGCCCGCGCTCTTGATGAGTTTGGACGCCAGCATCGCGAGAATATTCATCAGCACCAGCACCACCACGAACAGCGCCACCACCGCCGCCAGCACCCGCCATTTTTCATCGGGAATCTGCTGCGCCAGCATCGGCGCTACCGCGCCGCCATAGGCGCTGGACACCACAAACGCCACCACCCAGCTCGCCAGCGCGACCACCTCGCGCACAAACCCGCGTATCACCCCGAGCAGTACCGAAAACCCGGCGATGGCGAATACCGCGTAATCCAGCAGCGTCATTTAACTTCGGTGACCTTGCCTTCAAGGCCCAGGCCCTGCAACGCCGCCTGCGCCTTGTCGGCATCGGCGCGCGCAGCGAACGGGCCGGCGCGCACGCGCGTCACATCACCCTTGCCCGCGGGTATCGTCTGGATGTAAGCCGGGAAACCAGCGTCGATAATGCGCTGCTGCACCACCTTCGCGCGGTCGGCATCGGCCAGCGCGGTCACCTGGATGAAGAACGAGCCGGGCTTGAGAACGAGCGCCGAAGTTTTTTCAGGTGCTTTTTCGGCGGGCTTCTCTGCGGCCTTCGCCGG
Organism: uncultured Burkholderiales bacterium; assembly: GCA_963924885.1. Lineage (GTDB taxonomy): Bacteria > Pseudomonadota > Gammaproteobacteria > Burkholderiales > SG8-41 > UBA5216. The sequence goes on from CAWUUY010000037.1 coordinate 7,420, forward strand.
CGCCTTGTCTGGCGTGCCGGTTTTTTCTGGTAGCTTGGCGGCTTTGTCGGGCGCTTTTTCCGGCGCCTTGGCAACCGGCTTTTCGGCCACTGCGGGGGGCGCAGGCTCCACTGCTGGCACGGCGGGCTTCTCTGGCGCCTTCGCTGCCTTGTCCGCCTTGCCGTCCACCGCCCCGGCACTCTTAGGCGTCAGCGGCACCACCTTGGAAGCAAACCCTTTCGAGTCGGGTGACGGAATTTGAATATTGATTTCCTGCGAGTTCGGCTTGGGATCTGAATCCAGCACCATCGGCAACACCACGGCCACCGACGCCACCAGCACGATGGCGCCGATCAGGCGGCGCCGCGCGCGTTTTTTGAGTTGCAGTTCTTCTTCGCTGACGGGTTTCGCCATTCTGATCCAGTCTCCGATCAACTGCCTCGTGTCACTGCGCTTTTGCCTTGATGGCCTGCATCGCTTCGGACACCGTATGAAACGATCCGAAGATCACTATCTTATCATTTTCCCCGGCGGCTTCGCGCGCCCGCGCATAGGCATCGGCGATACTGGCGCAGCCAGTTACCGCGCTCACGCCCGCCGCCGCCAGATGACTCGACAACTGTTGCGCGGTCGTGCCGCGCGTCCCGGCAAGCCCCGCGATGAACCAATGATCGATGCGCGGCTTGACGATAGCCACCACACCCGCGATATCTTTATCTGACAGCATCGAAAACACGGCTAGCGTGCGGCCGCCGCGCGGCATACTCTTGAGACTATCCGCCAGCGCCTGCGCCGCGTGCGGGTTGTGCGCCACGTCGAGTATGACTATGGGTTGTCCGGGCAGCACCTGAAAGCGGCCGGGATTTTCCGCCGTCAACAGACCATCGCGTATATTGTTCGCCGTGACCGGGCAGCGCTCGCGCAGCGTATCAAGCGCCGCGATGCACGCCGCCGCGTTGCCCAATTGATACGCGCCGCGCAGCGCGGGCCACGGCAGACCATGACGCGCGCCGCCCGGTCCTCGATAGGCCCACTGCACCGGAGCCGATTTCAAATCGAAGTCGCGCCCGCGCAGCAGCTGCGGCGCGCCGATGGCCGCGGCGTGATCGGTCAGTGATCGCGGAGGATCAGTGTCGGCGCAGATCGCAGGCTTGCCCGCGCGGTAGATGCCGGCTTTTTCAAAACCGATTTTTTCGCGCGTGTCGCCGAGGTAATCCATGTGATCCATCGCCACGCTCATCACCATCGCGCAATCCGGCTCGAACACATTGACCGCATCCAGCCGCCCGCCAAGACCAACTTCCAGTATCGCCACTTCGACGCGTGCCTCAATGAACAGCCACATCGCCGCCAGCGTGCCGAATTCAAAATAAGTCAGCGGCACGTTCACCGCCGCGCGCGCGCGCTCCACCGCCTCGAATGCGCGCGCCAGTGGTGCGTCATCGGCGTCCACGCGCGCGATGCGCACACGCTCGTTGTAACGTAGCAAATGCGGCGAGGTGTAACACGCGGTCTTGTAACCCGCGAGATGCAGGATGGCTTCGAGCATCATGCAGGCGGAGCCTTTGCCGTTGGTACCGCCAACCGTTATCACGACGCATTGCGGCGCCAGCGCCATAGCATCTTTCACCGCGCGCACGCGATCAAGTCCCATCGCGATGGTTTGCGGATGCACGCGCTCGATGTACTCGAGCCAGCCGTCGAGCGTGGAGGGAAACGGGGAAGTGGAAGTCATGGTACCGCGTAGCGCATCATGTGCCGAAAATAGCCAAACACCGTAAGTATTTGTTTTTATTGTATATTTTAAAATCAGGCCGGCACGGGCAGCTTGAGCAGCAAGGCGAGCAGATTCGCCAGCTTGTCGCGCATGTGACGGCGATCGACAATCATGTCGATGGCGCCGTGCGCGAGCAAAAACTCCGCACGCTGAAACCCTTCCGGTAACTTCTCGCGCACCGTTTGCTCGATCACACGCGGCCCGGCGAAACCAATCAGCGCGCCCGGCTCGGCGATCACCACATCGCCGATCATGGCGAAACTCGCCGACACCCCGCCCATGGTCGGATCGGTCAACACGGAGATGAATAGTAGTTTTTCCTGTGCCAGTTGCGTCAACGCGCCGCAGGTTTTCGCCATCTGCATCAGCGACAACACGCCTTCCTGCATGCGCGCGCCGCCGCTGGCGGTAAAACACACAAACGGCAAACGCTGATCCAGGCACACCTGCACACCGCGCACAAAACGCTCGCCCACCACCGAGCCCATCGAGCCGCCGAGAAACTTGAACTCGAACGCCGCCGCCACCAGTGGCAGCGTTTTCACGCTGCCCTGCATCACCACCAAAGCATCTTCTTCGGAAGTTGCTTCGCGCGCTTCGCTGATGCGGTCGATGTAGCGCTTGCTGTCCTTGAACTTGAGCGTATCCACCGGCAACACTTCCGCGCCGATTTCATACCGGCCTTCGGAGTCCAGCAGCCAGTCGAGCCGATCACGCGCGCAAATGCGGTTGTGATGGCTGCACTTCGGGCAGACAAACAGATTTTTTTCCAGATCGGTACGATACAACACTGTTTCGCAGGCGTCGCACTTGCTCCACAACCCTTCCGGCACCGCCTTCTTCAGGCCGCTGGAGTCGCGCTTGATTTTGGGCGGCAGCAGCTTTTGCAGCCAGCTCATGCGGCGTTCTTCTCGCTAAGCGAATCGGAATCGGAATCCATCGCTGCGCGTATGCCGGAGAGCAGCGCTTGTATGCGCGCCGGCGCCTCATCGCCCGCATCGACGATTTCCTGCACCAGACGGCTGCCGATCACCACTGCATCCGCCACTGCCGCCACCGCCTTGGCCAACGCCGCATCACGTATACCGAAACCCACGCCCACCGGCAGGCTGGTGAATTGCTTGATGTGATTCACGCGCTGCGCCACCGCCGCAGTATCGATATTGCCCGCGCCGGTGACGCCCTTTAGCGACACATAATACAGATAACCGCGCCCGAGTTTGCCGACCTGTGCCAGCCGCGCATCGCGCGTAGTTGGCGACAGCAGAAAAATCGTATCAAGGGAACGCGCATCCAGCAGTTTGACCAATGTCTGCGCTTCTTCGGGCGGGTAATCCACCACCAGCACGCCATCCACGCCTGCGGCCTTGACCGCATCGGCAAATGTCTCCACGCCCATCGCCTCGATGGGATTGGCGTAGCCCATCAGCACCACCGGTGTGTGCTGATTCGTTTTGCGAAACTCGATGACAAAATCCATTACTTGCCGCAAGGTAACGCCTTGCGCCAAGGCACGCTCGCTGGCACGCTGAATCACCGGGCCATCGGCCATCGGATCGGAAAACGGCACACCCAATTCAATCACATCCGCTCCGCCCGCGACCAGCGCGTGCATCAGCGGCACCGCCATCGAAGGATGCGGATCACCGGCAGTGATAAACGGGATCAGCGCTTTTCGGCCGTGTTTATGGAGTGCTGCGAACGTCGTTGCGATGCGAGACATTTAAAATTTGATTCCCGATTTTTCGGCTACTGTATGCATATCCTTATCACCGCGCCCCGACAGATTGACCAGCAGGATTTGATCATGCTTCATGCGCGGAGCCATCTTCGCGGCGTAGGCCAGCGCATGGCTGGATTCCAGCGCCGGGATGATGCCTTCCAGGCGGCAAAGATCATGGAATGCCTGCAGCGCTTCGTCGTCGGTCACTGAAACATACTCGGCGCGACCACAGTCTTTCAGCCAAGCGTGTTCCGGACCTACGCCGGGGTAATCCAGTCCCGCCGAGATCGAGTGCGTTTCGATGATCTGGCCGTTGTCGTCCTGTAGCAGATAGGTGCGGTTGCCATGCAGCACACCGGGCTTGCCCGCGGTCAGCGTCGCCGCGTGTTTGCCGCTTTCGAGACCATGACCGGCGGCTTCCACACCGATCAAGCGCACGTTTTTTTCGTTGATGTAAGGATAAAAAATCCCCATGGCGTTGGAGCCGCCGCCCACGCAGGCGAGGATGGCATCGGACTGGCGACCGGTCATCTCCGGCATTTGCTCCAGCGCCTCGATGCCGATCACCGATTGAAAATCACGCACCATCATCGGGTACGGATGCGGCCCGGCGACGGTGCCGATGATGTAGTATGTATTTTCGACGTTGGTCACCCAGTCGCGCATGGCTTCGTTCAGCGCATCTTTCAGTGTTTTGGAGCCGCTTTCCACCGGCACTACAGTTGCACCCAGCAACTTCATGCGATAGACGTTTTGCGCCTGGCGCTTGATGTCTTCGGAACCCATGTAGACCACGCATTCCATGCCGT
>CAWUUY010000038.1:0-6926 GCA_963924885.1 uncultured Burkholderiales bacterium
GGTTGCTGGCAGTGGCCATCATTGCGGCAGGACTATTGGTCCATCTGCCGAGGAGGCTCATTGCCAAACTGGCGAATGCCATAAGCCTGTCTGCCACATTGGCGATGCGACTTTTCCAATTGGCTTTGTCGCGCGCGTAGCGCACGCTACAGAGATCGGGGATGGTTTTCATCCTTCATCCTCCCGCCTTCATCCTTAAAACATCACTCCGCCTTCACTCCCGCCCGCTTCACCACCCCGCCCCACAACGCGTGATCGGCGCGGATTTGCTGGTCGAATTCCTCCGGCGTCGAAGGAGACGGCGTCATACCGAGATTGCGGATTCGGTCCTGCACGTCGGGCAGATTGAGTACGCGCACCAGCGCCTCGTTCAGTTTGTCGACGATGGGGCGCGGCGTCGCGGCGGGCGCGACCATGCCGTACCACTCGATCACGTTGGCGAATTCCTTGAAGCCCGCTTCGGCTGCCGTGGGCACGTCGCGCAGCGCCTCGATGCGCGTGCCGCCCATCACGCCCAGCGGCTTTAACTTGCCCGACTTGATGTGCGGCACCACGGAAGTAGGATTGGAAATCATGGTGTGAATGTTGCCGCCGAGCAAATCCAGCACCGCCGGTCCCGCGCCCTTGTACGGAATGTGCGTCATGTTCACCCCCGCCGCGAGCTTGAACAATTCCCCACCCAGGTGTTGCAACGACGCGCTGGAGGCAAACGTGACTTTGCCGGGATGTTGCTTCGCGTAGACGGCGAGTTCCTTCAGCGTATTCGCCGGCAACGACGGATGCGCGGTCAGTATCATCGGTTGCTGCGTGTAGCGCGTGAGGCCCGCGAAATCCCGGGTGACGTTGTAGCCGACGTCGCCGTAGATATGCGGGTTGACCGCCAGCGGACCGGAGAACGCGAACAAAATGGTGTAGCCGTCGGGCGCGGATTTCGCTGCCAGCGCCGAGGCGATGCTGCCCTGCACCCCGCCGCGGTTATCGACGACGACCTGCTGTTTGAATAGCTCGGTGAGTTTGGGCGCCATGATGCGCGAAACCGCGTCGGTGCCGCCGCCGGGCGGTGCGGGCACGATCCAGCGTATGGGGCGCGAAGGGAAGCTCACTTGCGCCAGCGCGGGGATTGCCTGCAGACACCCTATGCCAACGATGGCTGTGCTGAAAACGAGGGCTTTGCCATGGCATTTCATACGCTCCTCCGTGATAATTCTTGATTATGAGTGCGAGTATACTCGGACAAAATTAAACTCAGGGACAAACTCCGGAACGAACCATGCCAGGCACACTCAAGGGAAAAACCGCGCTGGTCACCGGCTCCACCGGGGGTATCGGCGAAGCGTTCGCGCGCGCGTTCGCGGCGGAAGGCTGCCATGTGATGATGAATGGCTTGGGTGAACCTGCTGCGATTGAAAAGCTGCGCATATCCATCGCAGCCGAACACGGTGTCAAAGTCGCCTATCACGGCGCGGATGTCGGTGTGCCATCGCAAATCGAGGCCATGGTGTGCGCCACCGAGCAGCAACTCGGCGCCGTCGATATTCTGGTCAACAACGCCGTGGTGCGCCACTACCACCAGGTCGAGGATTTTCCGGTGGAGGAATGGGATCGCGCCATTGCGGTCGATCTGTCGGCGGCGTTTCACACCATACGCCTAACCATGCGCAGCATGAAGCAGCGCGGCTGGGGGCGCATCATCAATATGTCGTCGATCCACGGGCGCATGGCGGTGCCCAATCGCGTCGATTACGTCACCGCCAAACACGCGCTGATCGGCATGACACGCGGCATCGCGCTCGAATGCGCGGAAACGGGTGTGACCATCAACGCACTGATGCCGGGCTGGGTGCTGACCCCGCACGCCGAAGGCCAGATCGCGCGGCAGATGAAGGCCGAAAACGTGAGTCGCGAAAAAGCATTGCACACACTGATGAGTGTGCGTCAGCCGAGTCAGCGCCCCATCATGCCATCCGACATCGCCGCGTTCGGCGTTTTTTTGTGCAGCGGCCCCGGCGCGCATATCAACGGCGCGTCGCTGCCGATGGATGGCGCGTGGCAAACCGGCTTTATGGTGACGACCGGAAACTCAAAGTAACGTAACCAATTTTTTTAAACACTATTTTATGAATGCTATTCCTGTACCTGCATGCAACACCTACGGCGTCGCCATCCCCAAGCTCGGCTTCGGCACCGGGCGCATCGGCGACAAGTCCGGCCTTGACGCGTATGGCGAACGCGTCGCGCATGCGTTAACGCTCGGCTATCGCCACATCGACACCGCGTGGAAATACAAAACCGAAAAAGCCGTGGGCGAGGGCATCCGCGCGAGCGGCGTGCCGCGCAATGAAATCTTTTTGACCACCAAGGTGTCGCACGAATATCTGCGTGCCGATGATTTTGCGCGCATGGTCGATGAAAGCCTCGCCAATCTCAAACTCGATTACGTGGATATGCTGATGATCCACTGGCCCAGTCCGGACAACGTGCCGTTCGACGAAACCATGCGCGCGCTCGGCCGCGCCAAACGCGAAGGCAAAACCAAAAACGTGGGCGTCGCCAACTGCAACATCGCCATGATCGAAGACGCGATCCGTCTGTGCCCGGAGCCGATCATCAATGTGCAGGTGGAGTATCACCCGTATCTCGACCAGACCAAATTGCTGGCGGCGGTGCGCCGGCTGGGGCTGGCGCTGACCGCCTACTGCCCGCTCGGCCGCGGCAAATTGCTCGGCGACCTGGTGCTCGCGGATATCGCGCGCGCCAAGGGCAAAACAGTGGCGCAGGTGCTGCTGCGCTGGCACATGCAGCAGCCGAATGTGATTCCGATTCCGCGCTCGACGAATCACGGACGGCAGGCGGAAAACCTCGACATTTTTGATTTTACCTTGAGCGATGACGAAATGAAACGCATTCACGCGCTGGCGCGGCCCGACGGACGCATCGCTAATCCGGCGGGGCGCGCGCCGTTGTGGGACTAAACCCGGGACTGATCTTCACACACTCATGACCACCACCGCCATCGCCGTCTCCGGCGTCGTCTACGTCTATCCCGGCACGCGCGCGCTGGATAACGTGTCGTTCGAGATTACGCGCGGCAGCGTCACCGCGCTGGTCGGCCCCAACGGCGCGGGCAAATCCACGCTCCTGCGCTGTCTGGCCGGGCTCGACCGCCCGATCACTGGCACTATTCACGTTGCCGGCATCGACGTGCTGGAAGAACCGCGCCTCGTGCATGCCGGCATGGGTTATCTGCGGATTTTTTTGGCCTCTACGACACGCTCACTATCCGGCAAAGCCTGACGTACGCGGCCAGCGTCAACGGCGTGGCCGACGCCGTGCTGGATGCCACGGTCACGCAAACCGCGCAACGCCTGGACATCGCCAACCGCCTCGGTCAGCGCTGCTCGGCGTTGTCGTGCGGCCTGCGTCAACGCGTGGCCATCGGGCAGACGATTGTGCATGCGCCCGCCATGCTGCTGCTGGACGAACCCGCCTTCGGGCTCGACCCGGAGGCGCGTCACTCGCTCGCCGCGCTGTTCACGCGGCTGCGCGACGAAGGCATGACGCTGCTGGTGTCGTAACACATCCTCGCCGAGCTCGACGAATACTGCACGCACATGCTGGTGCTGCGCGCGGGCAAGGTGATCGAGCATCGCGCCCTGGGTGACGACACGGGCGCGGATGCCAATGAACGCCGGGTGCGCATCACGCTCGCGGCGCCGCACGCCGGCTGGCGCGAGGCGCTGGCGGTCATCACCGGCGCCCGCTTGATCGAAGCTGGCGACGACGATGCGCTGCTGGCCATCGCGGGCGGCGCGCCGGAGCAGGCGTGCGTGCTTCGCGAGATCATCAACACCGGCGCGGCGGTGGCAAGTTACGCCGAGGAAACCGAGAACCTGCACCAGTCGTATCTGCGCACGGTGCAACCCGGCGCGAGGCTCACATGAGCACCCTGAACCCCGAACTGCGCCGCAATTTATGGATGGAGTTTTCACTGCACCGCGTGATCGCCGCGCCGGTGGTGATCGCGCTGGCGGTACTGCTGATCGTGGCCAGCGACAGCAAGAACCCGCTCGACACTATCGCCATCGTCGCCGGCTACGGCTATGTCGTGGTGGTGCTGCTCTGGGGCGCCCGGCTCGCCGGGGCAAGCGTGATCGAAGAAGCGCGCGACCGCACCTGGGACGCGCAGCGCATGTCGTCGATCACGCCGTGGCGCATGACCTGGGGCAAGCTGCTGGGCGCGCCGTCGTTTGCGTGGTACGTCGGCGTGATACTGCTGCTGGTCTACATAGTCTGCAGCAGCCAGGTGGATTTACCCGTGGCGCGTTACGCCGCACTGATGCTCTGCGGCGCGCTGATGCTGCACGCGATTGCGCTCAACGCCAGCGTGCTGGCCACCCGCAACGGCGCGCCCGGTCGCGGCTCGGGCATCCTCATCATTCTGGTGATCCTGTTCGCGCTCATATTCCTGCGCACGTTTGTGCCGGACAACCTCGCGCATCCGATGACGTGGTGGGCAATCACGCTGCCGCGCCTTGATTTTCTGCTCTACAGCGCCGCTGTGTTTGCCGCGTGGGCGGTGCTGGGCGCGTATCGCTCGATGTGCGACGCGCTGGAAATCCGCACCACGCCGTGGGCGTTGCCGTCATTCATACTATTCACAGCGGCCTACCTCGCGGGCTTCGCTGCCAGCGGCAAAACTTACCCCGGCGCATTCTTCGCCGTGATGGCCTGCGCCGTGTTGACCGCAATGGTATTGGTTTACCGCCTGCTGCTGGCGGAAAAAGGCGGCGCGGGCGCGTTGCAGCGTTTGCGCGCGCGGGCGCGCGCTCGGCAATGGCGGCGCGCTGGGCAGGAGCTGCCGTTGTGGCTGGTCGCGCTGGGTGTCGGGCTCTTTACCGCACTCGCTGCGACCGCAGCGGCCGTCGGCAGCGGCACGCACGGCGCAAGCAGCGCGTTTCCGCAGATCATCGGCATGGCGCCCATTGCACTGGTGCTGTTCGCCGTACGCGACGCGGCGATTTTTCAGTTTTTCGCGCTCGCCCGCCAACCGCGCCGCGTGGTCGCGGCCACGCTGTTTTATCGGTTGCTGCTGTATGGATTGTTGCCGGGCCTGCTCAAGGCGAGCGGCGCGGGTGCCGTGGCACAATTTGTTCTGCCGCCGCTGACGGACAGTCCCGCATTCACCACTGCCGTGATGGCGGTGCAGGCCGCGGCGGCCATAGCACTCGCCTACACGCGCTGGCGAAAAATTCATGCGCCAGATGTCATATAGCTAACTATTTGTTTTTATTCACTATTTTAAAAAAGGAGAATATTCATAAATACGATTCGTGCGCTGGTCGTCATGATCCTGTGTCTGATGCCCTCCGTTGCGCTGGCGCAAGCCCCCGCGCATGCGCCCATCGTCAAGGAAGGCAAGACGATCAAAGTCTCGCCGCATGTTTATCTGATCCCCGACGAGAAAATCGGCATGGTGCCCAACGTCGGCATCGTCGTCGGCAAACACGCCACGCTGGTGATCGATCCGGGCATGGGCCTGAAAAGCGGCGAGGCCGTGCTGCGCGAAATGGAAAAAATCAGCAAAAATAAAACCGTCTATCTTGTCAACACGCACTTTCACCCGGAGCACACCACCGGCGACCTCGCGTTTCCGGCGAACGCGAAGGTGCTGCGCTCCAAAGCACAGCAGCAGGACATAGAGGAAATGGGGCTGATGTGGGTAGCGCGCTTCGCCAGCCGCTCCGCCCTGCTGAACGAAACGCTGCAAGGCGCGAAATTCCGCGAACCCACGGAACTTTTCGAAAAGGAAAAAGTGCTCGATCTGGGTGGTGTGCGCTTGCGCATCCTGCAACTGGGCCCGGAGCACACGCGCGGCGACACCGCCGTGTTCATTGAAGGCGACAATATCTTGTTTTCTGGCGACCTGGTGATGAATAAACTGTTCCCGGCCTTCGCCACGCCGCAGTCGCTTGTCACCAGCTAGTTGGCAAGCCTAGATGCAATCGACCAACTGCGCCCCGCGCAGGTGATCGGCGCGCATTACGACAAGGGTGATGCGTCGATGATCAGCGCCTATCGCGGCATACTCACGACGCTGCGCGCGCGGGTCGCCTAGATGAAAAAGCAAGGCAGGTCTTCCGAGGACAGCGCCATCACGCTGCGCGAGGAGTTTCGCAACAAGTATCCGGATTGGGATCAGCCGCTGCGCATCCATGCGGCAGCCACCGCGATTTATCAGGAACTACCGTAACTATCGCCATGAAGCCCACGCTGCTGATTTCGAGAAGAGTGCTCGGTGAATTCGGCGCGCGCATCAACAGCATACTCACCGGCGCACCAAAGACTATCGATCTGCTGCCTTTCACAGCCGATATCAAACTCACGCCCGAGCAGATCGACAACATCGAAACCGCCTACTACTCGCGCGACATCTGGGAGGGCACGGAGAAAAGCGCACTGAGTCCCGCCGCCAAAGCGTTCTGGGAAATCATCGGCCGCACGCAACACATGAAGTGGATCGCCGTGTATTCGGCGGGCACCGACCAGCAGCGTTATCAGAATGCGATGCAACGCGGCATGCGGCTGACCACCGGCGCGGGCGCGCAAGCCGACGCGGTGGGTCTCGCGGCGGCGGTGGGCATGCTCGCACTCGCGCGCGGCATTCCGTACTGTTTGGGCGCGCAGCAACGGCGCGAGTGGGCGCCGCTGCGCGGCAAGGACGTGCCGCCGGATATCCCCGGCCAAACTGCGGTGATCGTTGGCATGGGCTACATCGGCACTGTGATCGCGCGCGTACTGCAAGCGGCGGGCATGAAAACCATCGGCATCCGGCGTCACGTTGCGCCGGCGGCACATTTTGGTGACGTGCTGCCGCGCGCCGCACTGGACGGGCTGCTGCCCGCGTGCGACTGGCTGGTGATCGCCTG
>CAWUUY010000039.1:0-3023 GCA_963924885.1 uncultured Burkholderiales bacterium
GTAACCGTCGGGCGCGGATTTCGCCACCACGTCGGAGCCAATGATGCCGTCGGCGCCTGGCCGGTTTTCAACGATGGTTTGCCGCCCCAGACGTTCGGTCATTTTCGCGGCGATAATGCGGCCCATGATGTCGTTGCCGCCGCCGGGCGGGAACGGCACGATGACGCGTATGGTTTTGGCGGGGTAGGCTGCGTCCTGTGCATAAGCAGACGTGATCCCGGTGGACAGGATCAGGGCGGCGATCAGGTGGCCAATTTTTTGCGTGTGCATGGTTTGCATCCGTGCCGGACAAAAAAGCAGTATAGCCCGCCGCGTTGACCCTGATCGCACGCGCCGCTAGACTTCCATGGCTTACCCTTCATTTAACCGTATAGGAAAACGCTTATGGCCGCCAAACTATTAAAAGCCCCGAAAACCATCGACACGCGCGACAAAAAGAATCGCAAACTCACGCGCAAGGATGTCAAGGACGCCGCCAAAAAATACAAGAACTGGGGCCGCTGGGGCAAGGACGACGAAATCGGCACGCTGAACTTTACGACTGCGGATCACATTGTCGCCGCCGCCAAGCTGGTGAAAAAGGGCAAGGTGATGTCGCTGGCGCTGAAATACGATCAGACCGGGCCGCAGGGCGCGAAGAGCAAATATCCGGCGCTGGGGCGCTTTAACCCGATACATCTGATGACGCGCACCGGCACCGATGCCTACGCGGGCATCCTCGATCACCGCAAGATACGCGGCACCGACGACATTATTATCATGCCGCTGCAGTGCGGCACGCAGTGGGATGGCCTTGGCCACATCATGTACGAAAATTACATGTGGAACGGCTACGATTGCCGCAATGTGTCGAGCGCGGGTGCCGCCAAGGCGGGCATCGAAAAAACCATCGAAAAAATGGTGGGCCGCGGCGTGCTGCTCGATGTCGCGCGCGCGATGGGCAAAAAATACCTGCCAGATGGTTTTGCCATCACCAATGAAATGCTCGACTACACCGAGCAAAAGCAGGGCGTCAAAGTCGGTCGCGGCGATTATCTCTTGGTGCATACCGGCCACGTGCAGCGGTGTCTGGATAGCAAGAGCTGGGACGGTTATTCCGGCGGCGACGCGCCGGGCTTCGCATTTGAAACCGTGTCGTGGATTCACAAGCGCGAAATCGCCGGTGTCGCCACCGATACCTGGGGCGCCGAAGTGCGCCCGAATCAAACCGAAGACACCAACCAACCGTGGCACTGGATCACCATCCCGATCATGGGGCTGACCGTGGGCGAGATTTTTAATTTGACGGAGCTGGCCAAGGATTGCGCGGCGGATAAACGCTACGAGTTTTTGTTTGTGGCGCCGGCACTGCCGATTACCGGCGCGGTGGGCTCGCCGGTGAATCCGCTGGCGATTAAATAAATCGTTGTTTTAACCACGGATAACCACGGATAACCACGGATAAACACAGATGAAAACCCAACCCGTCATACCCGCGTAGGCGGGTATCCATACGGCGTCGCTAGTGGCACTGTTTTATGGGTTCCCGCCTGCGCGGGAACGACAGTGAAGGGTTTAATCTGCGTTGATCTGCGTAAATCCGCGTCAAAAGTTTTTGACTTTGAATCGGGGTAATCATGAATTACAAAAAATCCGAATCCAAAGCAGCCGCACGCGCCCAATTTAAAGGCGTGTGGGCCGCGATCACCACGCCGTTCACCGCCGACTTCAAGGTTGACGAAGCGGGCTTGCGGCGCAATATGCGCTATTTCACCGATGGGCTGAAAATCGACGGCATCTTTTGCACTGGCACCATGGGTGAGTTCTGGTCGATGACCAAGGAGGAGCGCAATCGCGTGGTGGAAATCGTAGTGGAAGAAGCGCGCGGCAAGTGCAAGGTCATCGCGCACACGGGGCATCACTCGCCGAATGAGACCATCGATCTCACGCTGCACGCGCAGCGCGTGGGCGCGGATTTCGCGATTGTGATTAATCCGTATTACCCGGTGGTGGGTGAAGACCGCATTTACGATTGGTTCGAGTACGTCTGCGCGCGGGTGGATATCGGCGTGTGGATGTTCGATACGCCATTTTCGGGCGTGTCGCTGTCGGCGGAAGTCACCGCGCGCATCGCCAAGATCGAGAATATTTGCGGCCTGAAATGCTCGCGTCCGTTGGAGCACTATGCCGAGGTGCAAAAACTCGTCGGCGACAGCATCGTGATGAGCCATCCGGGCGAGAGCTTGTGGTTGAAATTGATGCGCGATTACGGTGCGAAGGTGCATATGTCGTCCGCCGCCCCGTTTCTGGTGCAGACGCCTGATGCGCCGGTGATGCGTCAGTACACCGATTTGGGTTTGAACGGTAAGTTCGCCGAAGCGGAGAAGATTTTTCATACGATGGAGCCGGCGCGCTTGGTACACGATAAATGGATGCGCGATCCGTGGCTGAAAAATGAAATTATTCCCATCGCTAATCTCAAGGCGTGGTGCGAAATGATCGGGCTGGCCGGAGGGCCAGTGCGTCCGCCGCTGCGGCAGATTACCGATGCGGAGCGGGTGGAGATGCAGGGGGATTTGGTGCGGGTGGGGTTGTTGCCCGCGACTAACGTGACGAACGCGGCGCGTGCGGCGTGATGACCACGACACCATCCATCGTCATATCCGCGCAGGCGGGTATCCATAAGGCGTTTCCAGTGGCACCGTGTTATGGGTTCCCGCATTCGCGGGAACAACAGGGTAGGAGGGGGCGTGTTGCACAATTGCTGTCGAGCGGTATTTGTGCAGCATCCATTTTTTTTATTGTGCAGACCGCACACGCCCAACCCTACCCCGCCAAGCCCATCCGCTTCATCGTCCCGTGGACGCCCGGCAGCGGTACGGATCTGATGTCGCGCATGCTGGCGCAGCGCTTGAGTGAGCAGGTGGGGCAGCAGGTGGTGGTGGATAACCGCGGCGGCGCGGGGGCGATTATCGGCACGGAAGCGGCGGCGCGCTCATTGCCTGATGGCTACACCATGTACGTTGGTGGCTCGGTGTCGATGG
>CAWUUY010000040.1:0-4394 GCA_963924885.1 uncultured Burkholderiales bacterium
ATGGGTGTTATGGGTTCCCGCCTGCGCAACGGGCGTATTACCGCTTCAACCCCTTGCGCCCAATACCTTTCGCGCGATACAAGCCGCCGTCCGCCGCCGAGACGTAAAGGCTGCCGAGATCGGCATCGCCGAACGCCACACGCATCGGCATATCCGCCGGCGCGGCGTGCGTTTCGAGGATGGTACCGCCGGGTGACACCACCATGAGGTTCGCGCCGCTGCCGCCTTTTTTCCAGCCCATGCAGCAGATGAGGTTGCCGTCGCTGTCCAAACACAGGCCGGTGATGCCGCGCTCGCCGAACTGAAAATTCAGCAACGTCTTGCCGTGATGGTCTACGCTGCCGGCGTCGTTGATCGAGTACGACAGCAATTGGCACACGTCGCCGCGCTCGGCATCGCCATCGGCCACGTACAGCGTTTTTTCATCGGCGGACAGCAGCACCGCCTGCGGACCCAGCGTATCGTGCGTGACGCGGTTGAGCCGGTAATTGCCGGGGCCTTGCGGGTCGGCGCGCAGCACCGACGCATGCGGCAACATGGGCGCGGTAGGCGGGCCGTAGGGCGCTTGCGCGTTATACGCGTCAGCGATCCACACACGGCCTTTTTTATCCACCGCCACATCACAGGGTTGGTTGTTGCGCTCGCCTTCGAGAAACTCAGTGATCGGTGTGGCCGAGCCGTCGTTCAGAAACTGAATCACGCGGCGACCGCCTTCCTGCGCGCCGAATACCGAACCATCCTTTGCGATCGCCAAGCCATTCACGCGCCCGGTCCAGCGGCGAAAGTTATCCGCCTTGTTGGTGGCCGGGTCGTAACGCACCACGCGTTCTTCGAGCACCGCACTGCACAGCATGCCCTTGCCGTCCCACGCCAGTCCGCCGGTGCGGCCCTTGAACGGGCCGGCAACGAGTTCAAAATTCCAGGTCATCTTGTTCTCCTATTCCGGTTAGCGCGACGGCACGCCGGCGATTTTGACGCGAAAGCGCGTGACCGAGCCGATATTGGTGACGTACATGGTCTTCCAGTCATCGTCGCCAAACGCGATATTGGTGGGGTGATGCCCCGGCGTCTTGATGCGCACAATGGGTTTGCCGGATGGATCATGCACCCAGATGCCGCCGGGCGCGGTACACCACACATTGCCTGCGATATCGCACTTCATGCCGTCGGGGACGCCGCGTTCCGGACCGGTGTATTGATAAAACAGGCGCTTGGGGCCGACTGTGCCGTCGGGTTTCACGTCGTAGGCGCGGATCACGCGCTCGCGGCTGCAATTCACGTAGAGAATTTTTTCATCCGGCGAGAAGCACAAGCCGTTCGGATACACCGTGTCTTCGGTGATGATCGACAGCGTTTTGCCATCGGGCGCGATGCGAAACACCGGCTGTGTTTCGAGATAACGCTGCACGTCGGGCCCGACCATGCCCACGTTGTACATGCCGCCCGGCGGATCGGTAAACCAGATCGAGCCGTCGGACTTCACCACGATGTCGTTCGGGGTGTTGAGCTTTTTGCCCTGCCATTTATCGGCCATGGTTTTCCATGAGCCGTCGTGCTCCTGGCGAAACACCGTGCGCCCGCCCCAGCCGGCGGCGAGGATGCGGTTCTCCAGGTCCAGCGCAAGGCCGTTGGCCTTCACCGACGGATTCAAAATCACTTCCTTGCCGACACCGGGCTTCCAGCTCCAGATCGTATCCCCGATGATATCGACAAAAATCAGGCGTTTATTCTTTTTGTCCCACACCGGGCCTTCGCCGAAAATAATGTCCCGCGCGCACAACTCGACGGGCGGACTTTTATCGACAATGCGCTCCCAGCCGGGCGCGCACATATCGACTTCGACATACAACTCTTCCAATGATCCATGCATCGGCTGCTCCTTATCTTGAATGGCGAACGACAGAATAACGTGAGGTGGTATTACAGAATGCGGACAGTGGGAATCACTTCAGCGCCTAGAATATCATCATGCGTAGGGCGGGCAAAGCGTAGCGTTTTCACGAAAGTACGGCGATTGCCCGGGATTCTGCGTGGGCTGGTCCTCAATTCGTTCACACGACGAATTTCTCCAGCACCGCGCGGTTAATCTCAATCCCCAGCCCCGGCGCCTGCGGTATCGCCACCACGCCATGCTTGTGGGTGATCGGCTCCTTTGCCAGCTCGGTGCGCAGCGCGTTTTCGCTCATGTCGTATTCGAGCAGCGTGGGGACCGGCTCGTGCGCGCGTGGCGAATCTGGCAGCGCGGCCAGCAGATGCAGCGTTGCCGCCAGACGTATCGCCGTGCCGAACATATGCGGCAGTACGCGCACGTGGTTCGCGCTCGCCATCGCCGCGATCTTGCGGTATTCGGTAATGCCGCCGCAGATGCACACATCCGGCTGAATGATATCCAGTGCGCGCTCCTGCACCATGCGGCGAAACGCGCGGTGGCCACGCAGTTGCTCCGCGCCGGAGATGCGCATCTTCAAGGCACGGCGTATCTCGATGTAGCCCTCGACATCATCCGAGCTGATCGGCTCCTCGAACCACAGCAGATTATTCTCCACCAGCCGTTGGCCTACCGCGATGGCCGAGCCGCGGTCGTAGGCACAGTTGGCATCCACTGCGAAGAGGATGTCGTCGCCAATCGCGCGGCGCACGGCGGCCACGTTCTTGATGTCGTAGTCCGGGCCGAAACCGACTTTCATTTTCATCGCCTTGAAGCCGGCATCGACGTAGCCCTTGGCTTCCGCGACGAGTGCCGCCGTGTGGTCGGGCACATCGCGGCGAAAAAGCCCCGTCGCGTACGCCGGCACCTTGTCGCGAAACGCGCCGCCGAGCAACGTGTGTATCGGCTGCTTCAACGCCTTGCCCATGATGTCCCACAGCGCGATATCCACGCCGCTGATCGCGCCGGCATCGACCCCCTGAATGTGCAGCCCTTCCCAGATCACCTCATAATGAAACGGATCGCGCCCGATCACCTGCGTTTCCAGCGCGCGCCGCGCCGGCACGCCCGTGCCTTCGCCCCAGCCGGTGATGCCCGCATCGGTGATGACTTCGACAATGCCGAAAGGCCGCTGGCGTGTGGTGCGCATGCCGTTGGAGAACGGCTGACTGACCGGGTAGACGGTGGAGTAGGTTTTTACGTCGATGATTTTCATGCTGGATTCCTAGTGTTTGTGGTTGTGGCAACGCGTTCTGACTCCGCTTGGCACATCACGAAGCTAGATTGCGGAACGATATTTGTTCAATCCTTTTGCAACCAGCTCTTAGGGCGTCAATAAGCGTAGCGCATTGTGCCGAATGTGAGTGGCCGCGTCGCCATACGGCGCGATGCGCTGCGCCTATCGCGGGTAATGAAAGCTGTTTGGTTATTTGGATCACCGCTTGGCGTTGGCTGAATTACCGCTGAAGGACTGGTTCTAACTCGTTTGACGTTAGTACGCCGATGGCAAAGGGGGTGGCAAGAAATTTGATCAAGTCCTGCGCCTCCGCTGACGCCTTTGCGTTAGTGCTGATTCCTGCCGCGAATGACACGTAGTCTTGTAGTTCTGCCGGGAAAGCACCAGCCAATTCAACTCCTGGGGCAGCAATGATTCCCGGTACCACGGCGACGATAATGTCGAATTCGCCAGCCGCCACGCGCTTGTAGGGCATACCGAGTCCCATCGGCCTGAGTTTGGGTTTCATCTCGTCGGCTATTCCCAAGCGGTCGAGCAGTATCTTGAACGAAGTAGCGCTGGCGCTTTCTGACCCGTGCCCAACGGTAGTGGCACTCAGCAGCGCACGCCTTGACTCGGCGACGGAGCTTACATCAGGCTTGGGAGCGCCCAACCGGACGCCCACGTCCAAACCAACGTTGGCAACGGTAACGCGAGATATGCCCGAGACTTTTCCATCTTTGACCCATCCATCAATTGAGCTTGCGTCGGTGATAACCAAGTCAAAGGCGTCGCCGGCATTGACCTCCTTCCTTACCACCGCTGTGCCGGAGAATCGTGGCACGATTTTGTGGCCTGTCTCTACCTCAAATCGCGGGCCTATCTCCTTGAATACTGCTGCGAGTGGGCCGCCAGCCATGACTCTTATTTCAGCAGCGTGCGTTGCGATGGCATACAAGGTCGATATAAAAGCGCGATGCTGGTTGCTACACGCGGTAAGGCTGTCATTATCATTCCCAAATTAAAAATTGCGCCAATATCGCAGCCTACACAATTTTATCTGTTCGTAGCCGCGCAATTTCTTCCGCCGTGTATCCACACTCCGCCAACACCGCATCCGTATGTTCCCCCAATCGGGGCGGCAGGGCATGGATCGTCGCTGGACTCGCTGACAAGCGGTAAGGCGCGGTGGGCACAGAAAATGGCGGCAATCCGGTCGCTCCCGTATCATCAAATCGATGGAAAAAATGG
>CAWUUY010000041.1:0-5730 GCA_963924885.1 uncultured Burkholderiales bacterium
CACCGACTGAGCTGCGTAGCGGTAGCGATGACCGTTGACTTCTCTTTCAAATATGTGCATATTCTTACATGTAGCATATTGAAATTCCGAAATCAAGTAATTCTTATTGGGAAATCGACCTCGCCAAGTTCTTAAATTAATGCAAATCTTGCGAAAGTAGGGCTAGGGTGAGGGGAAGCCGCACGACAACAGTGTCTTGTGAACGGGAGACTTCGTTAATTTACGACAAGCCGAAAACGTAAAATAACGCCGCTGCCTATTTCAGGATTGAGCATAGGAGAGTCGCCGGTGTCGTGAGAAGTTGATGATTCGCAAGCCGTTTTGACGAATCCGATTGCGCTTCAAGTTCATTGTCGTCCCCGCCATACGTACGAAGCGGGGATTGAACCCACCAGCCTTGTCCAGTGCCGCTTGACATGAAATGCCCATCCGGTATTCTACGTTCTAGAATCTAGAATATCGGTGGATGCGATGACGATACTGAAACCGCAGGACGTGCTGGTCATGCTCAAGCTGGTGGCACTTGGCCAGCGGCCGTGGTCCTATGCGCGGCTGGCCGTCGATCTGGGCATGAGCCCTTCGCAGTTGCACTCGGCCGTGCGGCGCGCGCTGGCGGTGCAGCTAGCCGTAAAAAACCAAGACGCCATCAAGCCCCACATGCGGAACCTCGAAGAGTTCTTGGTGCATGGTTTGCGCTATGTCTTCGTGCCGCAGTTGGGACAGCCCACGCGAGGCATGCCGACCAGTTATGCTGCGCCGCCGCTGGAGGCGCATTTCGCGAAATCCGCGGAGCTTCCTCCGGTTTGGCCGGATCCCGAGGGCACGGTGCGCGGCGTGGAGTTTGCGCCCCTGTACAAGTTAGCGCCGCAGGCGGCGCGCGCTGATCCGACACTATATGAATTGCTGGTGCTGGTGGATGCCATACGCGGCGGTCGCGCGCGCGAGCACAATCTGGCCATCAAGGTGCTGGGCAAACGGCTGGCGCAGTATGGCTAGGGCGGCAAACCCCAATATCGAGATCATGGAGCTTGCCGTCGCCCGTCTAGGCATGCTGGCGGACGAGATGGTTTTTCTGGGCGGTTGTGCTCCGGTTTGCTGGTCACAGACCCGCTGGCGCAGCCGTTTCGCGCCACCAATGATGTCGATGTGATTTGCGAAGTGGCGTCGTTGCTGGATTATCAGCGGTTGTCGAAGCGCTTGCGCGCGCTGGGTTTGCGTGAGGATCAAAGCCCCGATGCGCCCATCTGTCGCTGGCGGACTCAGGATTTGGTGCTTGACGTGATGCCTACAGGCCCGGAGATTCTGGGTTTTGGCAATCCGTGGTATTGGCCTGCCTTTGCAGCCGCCGAGCGGGCGGCGTTACCTTCCGGCAGCACCATCCGCATGGTTTCCGCGCCGTATTTTCTGGTGACCAAGCTTGCGGCGTTTGACGGCAGAGGACAGGGCGATTACACGGCGAGCCACGATCTGGAAGACATTGTTGCGGTGCTGGATGGCCGGCCCGAAGTGGTCGAAGAAATCCGGCAATGCGAGTCAACTTTGCGTGAGCACCTTCAGAATCGTCTGGCCGCGTTGTTGAAGGAATCGCGATTTGTCGAAGCATTGCCGGGGCACATGCCCGGTGATGCGGCCAGTCAGGCGCGTGTGCCGATTATTGTTGAACGCTTAAAGGCGATAGTAGCGACATGATGAATCTGCCGCGATTTTGTTCCCGTGGCTTAATCCTGCTACGCTTGAGGTCGTCCCTTGTCCCTTTGAAAGTCTTCGGGGATAGGGAATAAAGAATAAATACTTTCATCGATTAAGCGCACATGTCCAATCTCCCCCTGTCCGGCATCACCGTAGTCTCCCTAGAACAAGCCGTCGCCGCGCCGTTCGCTGCGCGCCAACTTGCGGAACAGGGCGCGCGCGTCATCAAGATCGAGCGTCCAGGCGCGGGCGACTTTGCGCGAAGTTACGATCAGGCGGTGCTGGGGCAATCCGGCTACTTTTTGTGGCTGAATCGCAGCAAGGAAAGCCTCTCACTGGACGTTAAAAAAAGTGAATCAAAACAAATACTTAAGAAACTAATCGATAAGGCGGATATTTTTATTCAGAACTTGGCGCCGGGTGCTGCCAAGCGTTTGGGGCTGGACGCGGATGAGTTGATGGCGAAGCATCCGCGTTTGATCGTGTGTGATATTTCCGGCTACGGCGACAGCGGGCCGTATGCGCACAAAAAAGCCTACGACTTGTTGATCCAAAGCGAGGCCGGCATTTTGAGCGTGACCGGCACGCCGGATCAGCCCAGCAAAGTGGGCGTGTCGCTCACCGATATCGGCACGGGGCTGCATGCATACTCGGCGATTCTTGGCGCGCTGTATCAGCGCAGCCGCACCGGCAAGGGCGCGCGCGTGGAGATCACCATGTTCGAGGCGATGGTGGAGTGGATGAACCATCCGCTGATGTACGAACACTTCGGCGGCAAACCGATGCAGCGCGCCGGCCCCGATCACGCCATCATCGTGCCGTATGGCCGCTTCAGCGCGGGTGACGGCAAGGATGTGATGCTCGGCATTCAGAACGAACGCGAGTGGGCGTCGTTCTGCAAAATCGTGTTGAGCCAACCGGAGCTCGCCACCGATCTGCGCTACGACAACAACACCAAGCGCAACGCCGCCCGCGGCGAATTGATCGCGCTCATCACCGGCATTTTTGCCAATATGACCGCCGAACAAGTGATCGCCAGGCTCGACGAAGCCGGCATCGCCAACGCGCGCATGAACACGCCAAACGAGGTGTGGGATCACCCGCAGCTCAAAGCGCGCAACCGCTGGCGCGAAGTCGATACACCGGCGGGGCGCATCCCCGCGCTGCTGCCGCCGGCAACCAACGCCGGTTACGAAGTGCGCATGGACGCGGTGCCGTCGGTGGGGCAGCATACAGATGCGATACTCGGGGAATTGGGTTATGGGTCTGCGGAGATTGCGGGTTTGCGGGCGGGTGGGGTGGTGTAATCGTAGGGCGAGAGTTATCCCGCCTTTCGCGTCACCGCGGTTATCACAAAAGGCGGGATGGCTCCCGCCCTACGGAATTGGATTGGGGATGCCATGCAAGTTCACGAACTCGTAGCCAGATTCGCCAAAGCCGGTGAGAGCGCCGACTCCCTTAATGCCGCGCGCGAACAACTTGACGCGCTGCGCGGTGATCTGGGCGCGATTGAAAAGGCGCTGAGTTATGTTTCCGGCACCGGCGGCAATGCGCGGCAGGTGTTTTATCGCTCGCCCACCATCACCCTGCTCAAAGTGTGTTTCCCATCGGGGCGCCGCACGCCGCCGCATGACCACGGTGCATGGGCGGCGATTTTGTTGCTGTCGGGGGAAGAGAAAAACACGCTTTACCGCAATGAAAACGGCACGCTGCGACGCGCCAGTGAGGTGACGCTGACGCGCGGCGCGGTGCTGCCGATGCGCGCGGATACCGTGCATGTTGCGGAGTGCATCGGCAGCGTGCCCGCCATCGGGTTGCATGTCTACGGCGGCGATATTCTGGATTTGCCGCGCCGCATGTGGCACCCGGAGACGCTGGCGGCGCATCCGCTGGACTGGACGCTGTATGAACAATTTGCGCAGGCGGCGTCTAAAGCTGCCGGCGCGCCTTTGGCCTGAAGGGACGCTATGCTTGACCAAAATTTCCAACTCGAAGAAGCCACCATCGGCGAACTCCACGCCGCCATCAATTCCGGAAAAATCACCGTCGTGGAGGTGGTGCAACGCTACCTCGCTCGCGTGCGCGCCTACAACGGGGTGTCGAGCCTACTGGTGACTGAAGACGGCGCGCCGGTGTCCCCGGCAACCGGTACGGTGCGGGGCGGCGAGCCGCTGACTTTCCCCACGCAGACGCTGAAGGCATCGACGTTTTTGCCGGATACGGATAAATACCAAGGCCCGCCGCTGGAATTCGGGCGCATGGAAGCGACTGCCTCGGACCCCGCCGCGCAGCAGCAGTTCGGCATGATCGCGGGCATTCCGAATGCGGGACAGGTTAACGCGCTCGCCACGCTCAATATTCGCGGCGAGCGTTCGGTGACGTGCAAGGGTGACTACGACTGTCATCCATCCAAAGGGCCGTTGCCCACCGGCGCGCCGCCGGTGTGCGATGAATTCCGCCATCAGCCGGATGCGCTGGAGCGCGCCGCCGAACTCGATGCACAGTTTGGCAAAAACCCCGATCTCGAAAAAATGCCGATGTATGGGGTGGTGTTTTCGTTCAAGGATGCGTTCGACACCAAGGACATGCGTTCCACCTGTGGCGGTGACGCGGCGTACGACATCGATTTCCCCGCGCGCGATCACATACTCGTCGATCAATTGCGCAACAAGGGCGCGATCATTTTTGCCAAGGCGGTGAACACTGAATACAACGGTCGCGCGGGTGATCCCGGCGGACGGAATCATCCCGACAAGGTGCTGCCCTCCACGCTGGGCTATCAGCGCGCCACCTGGGGCGGCAATCCGTCGAACCCTTACGACACCACGCGTGCGGCGTCGCTCGGCTCCAGCTCCGGCTCGGCGCTGTCGGTGAGCGTTAACATGGTGATGGCGAGCCTGGGCGAAGAAACCCGCGCTTCGTGCCGCGGGCCGTCGAATCACAATTCGGTGGCGCTCATCCTCCCGCACAAGTCGATGCTGGGTTTTGATGGCGGCGCGATTGGCGCGGATATTTACTGTGACCGCTCGGGCATCCACTGCCGCAAAATCACCGACTGCGCCAAGGTGCTGGACGCGTTGAAAGATGCAGACAATGGTTACTACGATCCGCGCGATGTTTACACCACGGTGCCGCGCTCATCGGTGTTGAGCGCGCCCTATGTCAGCCATGTTCTGGCCACCGCTTCGTTAGAAGGCATGCGCCTCGGCGTGATCCGCGAATCGATGGCGTATCCGCCGGGCAACAAGTCAGAAGAACCCATCGCCGCCGCCGCCGCTCGCGAGATCAAAACCATCCTCGGTGGCAAGCTCGGCGCAACGCTGGTGGAGTCTACGCATCGCCATTGGACGCGCGACCCGGATGTGGAATTAATGAAGGTGGATTTCCGCACGGCACTGGCGAGACTGGTGCCGGTGTTCATGCCCGACATTTTGTTTCGGCTGGATAAAGCGGGGCAGCCGGTGTTCAAGGAATTCGCCGCCGCGATTACGCCTACCGAGTTTGCGCCGGGCAAGGTGTTCGGTTCCGGCAAGATGAAGCCGATTGATTATTTGGTGGAGCTTGCCGATGGCCGCATCGAACCGCCGGTGAATCTCGATATCGGCACGGTGCAGGATCAAATTCTCGCCAACAGTTTCCGCTTTCATATTCCTCAGTATTTGAAGCGCCGCGCCGCCGACTGGAAATCACGCGCATTTACCGAAACACTGGACGATTTCGCCAAGCTCAATGCGCGGTCCAAATTCTGGGGCGACGATGGCCGCGCGGCGTTCAAAAACTGGGAAGAAGTCACCGACCCGCGCAATTCGCTGGGCGGGCGGCAGGGCGTGGACGAGCGCATCATGCTGCGCGAGCTGCTGCGCCGCGTGGACATGATGGTGATACTCGAAAATAAACTTGACGCGCTGGTGCGCGTGCATACGGTGTTTCCGCCGGCGATCATCGGCGGCGCGCATCAGCCGAGTTATCCCGGCAATACGCGGCCTGAAACGTATTACGGGCCGAACGCGGGGCTGACCGAAGTGCTGATACCGGCGGGCT
>CAWUUY010000042.1:0-5418 GCA_963924885.1 uncultured Burkholderiales bacterium
TGCGGATGGGAGATGGTCTGCCCAAAGCCGATGGGCAGCGAAATATCCTCGTATGCGCGATGCGCCAGCGCCTCGTCCACGAACAAATGGCGCGGTACCTCGCCCATCACCGACAACACGATCTCATCGCGGATGCCCTGCTGACGTAAACGCTCGACCATGCGCATGCGTGTACGCTGCGAGGTCATGCCGATGCCGGAATGCTGAATACTCATGAGCAGGTCACGTCGTCAGCCACTGCCGCACGGCGTCCAACTGCTGCACGCGCGTCAGATCGACTTGCAGCGGCGTGATCGACACGCGGCGCTGCGCCACGGCGTAAAAATCCGTGCCCTCGCCCGCGTCCTGCGCGCTGCCCGCCGCACCCACCCAGTAAATCGCTTCACCGCGCGGATTCACGCCCTTCACCACCGGCTCGGCCTTGTGGCGTTTGCCCAGCCGCGTAACCTCGATGCCTTGCAGGCCGGCGTGCGGCACGTCGGGCACATTGATGTTGAGCAGCACCGCTTCGTTCAGCGGCTGCCGTGTGTAACGCTCTACGAGTGCGCGCGCGACTTCCGCTGCCGTGGCGAAATTGTCGTTGCCCTCCGCCACCAGCGAGATCGCCATCGACGGTATGCCGAGCAAAAACCCCTCGGTCGCGGCCGCCACGGTGCCGGAGTAAATGGTGTCGTCGCCCATGTTGGCGCCATGATTGATCCCGGACACAACTATATCAGGCAAATGATCCAGCAACCCTGTCACCGCCAGATGCACGCAATCGGTGGGCGTGCCGTTGACGTAAAAAAACCCATTGGCGGCCTTGCGCACATTCAGCGGCCGATCCAGCGTCAACGAATTGCTGGCGCCGCTGCGGTCGCGTTCGGGCGCGACCACCGTTACCGTGCCCAGCGCCGACAGCGCCTGCGCCAGCGCGGCAAGTCCCGGCGCGAAGTAGCCGTCATCGTTACTCAACAGGATGCGCAAGGACATGTCAGAGCCTGGCCTGGGTGCGCGCGAGGTGTGAGCAGAGGGTAGTCATAGGTTGCGAAAATTATAACATCGCGGCCCGCGCGGCTTTCATCTATTGCCGGAATAGCGCCAATGTTACGATAGCCGTCATTCAAGAATTGGAGATGTTCCCGTTATGAGCGGCCCCCTCGCCGGCGTGCGCATCATCGACCTGACTTCGGTGATCCTCGGCCCCTACGCTACGCAAATTCTCGCCGACTATGGCGCCGATGTGGTCAAGGTGGAAGCGCCGGAAGGCGACAACACGCGCTACATCGCGGCGCAGCGCCATCACGGCATGGGCGCGAACTTCCTGCACCTGAACCGCAACAAACGCAGCATCGTGCTCAATCTGAAAAAGCCCGAGGGCCACGCGGCGCTGCTGCGGCTGCTGACAACCGCCGACGTGCTGGCGTACAACGTGCGTCCGGCGGCGATGGCGCGCCTGAAACTGTCGTATCAGGACGTGTGCGCGGTGAATCCACGCATCATCTACGCGGGCGCCACCGGGTTCCGACAGGACGGCCCGTACGCCGCCAAAGCCGCATACGATGACATCATTCAGGGCATGGTGGCGCTGCCGTCGCTGCTGGTCGAGGCCGGCGCGGATCGCCCGCGCTTTGTGCCGTCCACGCTGACCGACCGTATTACCGGGCTGAACACGGTGCATGCCATCCTCGCCGCCTTGTTCTTCCGCGAGCGCAGCGGCGAAGGCCAGGCGATTGAAATCCCCATGTTCGAAGGGCTTACGCAGTTCATCCTGAGTGACCATATGGGCGGGCGCACGTTTGAGCCGCCGATTGCACCGATGGGCTACCCGCGTCTGTTGACCCCGCATCGCAATCCGTACCAAACCCGCGACGGTTATCTGTGCGTGCTGATTTACAACGACAAACAATGGCGCGCATTCTTCAAACTGCTGGGCCGCGAAGCGGAGTTTGAATCGGACGAGCGTTTTAATTCCCACGCCAACCGCGCCAAGTATTTTGACGAAGCCTACGCATGGGTGGCGCGCGAGATTGCCACGCGCACCTGCGCCGAGTGGCTGGCGGCGCTGACCGCCGCCGACATCCCGGTGATGCCGTTAAATTCGCTGGATGAATTGCTCGATGACCCGCATCACGCGGCAACAGGTTTTTTCAAGGTCATGGAACACCCGACCGAGGGCCGCATTCGTGAAATGGATATTCCAACCATATGGTCGAAATCGCAACCGGAGATACGTATGCACGCGCCGCGGCTGGGGGAACACAGCGCGGAGGTATTGCGCGAGGCAGGGTATAGTGAAGCGGAAATACTATCGTTGCATGCAAGCGGCGTAACCCATGCCCCCCAGAAATAACGTAAATATCTGTTTTATATGAATTTTTCACTCACCGAAGATCAGCGCGCCATCCGCGCCGCCATCGAAAAAATCTGCGCGCCTTTCGATGACGCCTACTGGCTGAAGAGGGATCGCGAAGGCGGATTTCCGCAGGATTTTCACGCCGCCTTCGCGCGCGACGGCTGGCTCGGCATCGCCATGCCGCAAGCCTACGGCGGCGCGGGGCTCGGCATCACCGAAGCCGCGCTGATGATGCAAGCGGTCGCCGAATCTGGCGCGGGTTTCTCCGGCGCATCGGCGCTGCACATGAACATCTTCGGCCTGCATTCGGTGGTGGTCTACGGCAGCGACGAACAGAAAAAGCGCTTTCTGCCGCCGATGATCGAAGGCCGCGACAAAGCCTGCTTCGGCGTCACCGAACCCAACACCGGGCTGAACACGGCGATGCTCAAAACCAAAGCCGAGCGCCACGGCGATCACTACATCGTGTCGGGTCAGAAAATCTGGACCACCACCGCGCAGGTCACCAACAAAATATTATTGCTCGCGCGCACCACACCGATTGAAAGTGGCATACGCCCGATAGACGGCCTCACCCTGTTTTATACCGACATGGATCGCCAGCACATCGAAGTGCGCGAAATCGAAAAAATGGGCCGCAAGGCAGTGGATTCTAATCAGGTGTTCATCGACGGCCTCAAAGTGCCGGTGGAGGATCGCATCGGTGAAGAAGGCAAGGGCTTTCGCTACATCCTCGACAGCCTCAACCCGGAGCGCGTGCTGGTCGCCGCCGAAGCCGTGGGTCTCGGCAAGGCCGCGTTAAATCGAGCCGCGAAGTACGCCCGCGAGCGCATCGTATTCAACCGCCCCATCGGCCAGAACCAAGGCATACAACACCCGCTCGCCGAACGCTGGATGGAACTCGAAGCCGCCGAACTGATGACTTACAAAGCCGCCTGGCTCTACGACACCCAACAACCTTGCGGCGCCGAAGCCAATGCCTCCAAATATTTAGCAGGCGAAGCAGGCTTTCGCGCCTGCGAAACCGCGATGCTCACCCACGGCGGCATGGGCTACGCCAAAGAGTTTCACATCGAGCGTTACTTTAGAGAAGCGATGATTCCGCGGCTCGCGCCGGTGAGTTCGCAGATGATTTTGTGTTTTATTGCGGAGAAGGTGTTGGGGCTGCCGAAGTCGTATTAAGAGATAGTTTGCGCATGCGCCAGCGGGACAATATCAAATGAAAATTACCTATCGTGTGCATGCTGTGCGCCGTATGTTCGAGAGGCACATCACGAACGCCGACGTCGCCAATGCTCTGGCAACTGGTGAAGAAATCGCTGCTTATCCCAATGACCAGCCCTATCCGAGCCGATTGCTACTGGGCTGGAGTGACAACCGACCGTTACACGTGGTCGCGGCTTATAATGCTCACGACGATGAAGAAATCGTCGTTACCTTTTACGAACCCGACGCCGCCTTGTGGGAAGATGGGTTCCGGAGGAGAAAGCCATGAAATGTATTGTGTGTAAACAGGCAGATACCGGACCAGGCGTAACCACTGTTACATTGGAGCGCGATGGCGCAACATTTGTGGTGCGCGAGGTGCCCGCGCAGGTATGCCCGAACTGCGGTGAAGATTACGTCGACGCCAACATCACCGCCGAGTTGTTAAACACCGCTGAGCGGCTGTCACAGGCCGGGGCACAGGTAGACGTTCGGCGGTATGCAGCCGCTTAAGCTGCAATAAGGCATAGGCTACGTCAAGGAATTTCACATCGAGCACGCGTAGGTCGGAGTGCGCAGCGGTTCCGACACAATCTTGCTGCAACAATCAGCGCCCGTCGGAACCACTGCGCGCTCCGACCTACTTCGTGAATTCCCGATCATGCGTCAACGAAGGAATCATCCCCCTTACCTTTGCCACCCGCGCCACATCAATGTCGGCATAAACTATCCCCGGCCCTTCCCCGCCATCGGCCTCCACCTCGCCCCACGGATTCACCACTAGCGAGTGGCCAAACGTTTGCCGGTTGCCCGCGTGCTCGCCGCACATCGCCGGAGCGATAATCCAGCAGCCGTTTTCAATGGCGCGCACCTGCAACAGCGGGTGCCAGTGCGCCTTGCCGGTCTGGCGCTGGAACGATGAGGGCACGGTAATCACTTGCGCACCCGCCTGCGCCAGCGTGCGAAACAGGTGCGGAAACCGCAGGTCGTAACAAATCGTGAGGCCCACTTTGCCCAGCGGTGTTTCGATAATCACCGCCTTATCGCCAGGCTGGTACGCCGACGACTCGCGGATCACCTTGCCATCAGGCAGCGTGCAATCAAACATGTGGATTTTGTCGTAGGTCGCTACGACTTCGCCGCTGTCGTTGATTAAAAACGAACGGTTGGCAATGCGCTCTTCTTCGGTTTTCAATGTGAGCGAGCCGATCAACAACCAGACGCCCAGCTCTTTCGCCAGTGCGCACAATTGCACCAGCGGCTCGCCACCGTCGGCGGGCAAGGCTTGATCGCGCATCACGCGCCCTCTGCCATCCATCATCAGCGTGTGTATTCGGGCGTCAGCACGAATGCCGCGCCGTTGGCGGCGGCTTCGCGCACCATCGCTGTCACAGTGGCAAGATTCGCCGCCAAGTCGTTGCCGGTGTTGGCCTGCAAGCAGGCGATTTTGTATTTATCCATATTGTGCATTGTGCATGAAGTCGGGGATTGCGGTAAGGCTTGCAACGTGGAATCATCCGGGTTCTAAAAATTCAGTCATCGATTCACAAGGAGAATGCAGTGTTAAAAATTGGCGTATTGCTGGGCGATGATATCGGTCTCGAAGTGGTTCCCGAAGCAGTCAAATGCATGAAAGCGGCCGCGGCCAAAACCGGCATGCAGGCCGAGTGGATCGATCTGCCCATCGGCAAACGCGGCCACGAATTACACGGCGATGCATCGCCGAAGATCACGCTCGATACCCTGAAAGAGTGCGACGGCTGGATCTGCGGGCCGATCGGCCACAACGCCTATCCGCGCAACGACCCGACGTGGGTGATGCCGGCGCTGCGCAAAAGATTTGAACTCTTCGCCAACATCAAGCCGGTGAAGTCGTA
>CAWUUY010000043.1:0-5868 GCA_963924885.1 uncultured Burkholderiales bacterium
TGGTCGCCAGCGCCTCGATTTCATTCTCACGCACACCCGGCTTCAATGCCTCGAAAATATCCTGATACACGCCGTCGCCCATCGCCGCCGCCATATTGAGCAGGGTGATTTCGTCGTGGCTTTTGATCTCGCGCGCGTCGAGCATGACTTGCTGGCCATCGACGACATTCAAGCCGAGCTTTTGCAGCGCGAACATAAACAGCGGCTCGCACACGTCGATGCCGATCGGCATGTCGGCCACGCCCTCGGCCTTCAGCACGTCGTAAATTTCTTTCGCGGCTTCCTCGAACAAGCCGACGCTCGGATTGATCGCGCCACGCAAACCGACATTGCCGGCGAGGCAATGATTCTTCGGCAGCCACGGCGCGTAGATTTTGTGATGCCGCGCGGCGGAACCAAAATCCCACACCCACGGCTCGCCGTTGCCGGTGAGCAAACACCAGCGCGTGAGTTTGTCGCGCGCCCACTCGCCGATTACCGTGCTGGAAATGTAGCGGATGTTGTATTGATCGAACACCAGTACCGCGCCCAGATCGGATTGCGCGAGTGCGTTGCGCGTGCGCGCGAGGCGGTAGTTGTGCAACCGCCTGAAATCCACGCGCTCTTCAAAATCTACTTGCATGCGGCCCGGTGCCTGTAACGGCAAATTCCAGCGGTGACCCGGATTCGCCGGATCGTAGAGGCCATCGGGGGCAGTCGATACGCCGCGCTTGGGGTCGATGCTGGAAGCCTTGATGCTCTTGGGTTCTACTTTTTTCTTTTTAGCTGGCATTACAATTTGTCCTTATAAAACAGATACTTAAATTCAACCCGCCTTGATCCCCGCCGCCTTGATGATCGGCAGCCAGCGCTGGAGTTCGCTCTTCACGAAATCGCCGAGTTCCTCGGGTGTTGACGGCGCGGCTTCGGCACCCTGGGCGAGCAAGTGCTGCTTCACGTCGGGCCGATTCAGCACCTCGGTGATTTCCTGGTTGAGTTTCATCACCACCGCGCGCGGCGTTTTGGCCGTGGTGAACAAACCAAACCACAAGCGCGCATCCATGCCGGGAATGCCGGCCTCGACCGCGCTTGGAATTTCGGGGGTGCCCGCAAAGCGCGTCTTGCTCGACACCGCCAGCGCCTTCACGCGCCCGGCTTTCAATTGCGTGTGCGCGGTGACCGGCGACAAAAACGAAATCTGCGTTTCCGACGACAACAGCGCGGTCAGCGCAAGTCCCGCGCTTTTGTACGGTATGTGCAGCACGTTGACGCCCGCGATGCGGTTGAACAATTCGCCCGCCAGATGGCTCATCGAACCGTTACCCGCCGAGGCGTAACTTAACCCCTGCTTTTGTTTGATAAAAGCGATCAATTCTTTCGCGTTGGAAACCGGTATCGATGGATGCGTCACCAGCACCACCACGCCGGTGGTCATGCGCGACACCGGCGCGAAATCACGCACCGGGTCGTACGGCAAATCCTTGTACAGCGCCACCGCGCTCACCATCGGCCCGGCGTGGCCCATCACCAGGTTGTAGCCATCGGGCGCGGCTTTCGCCACCACGTCCGCAGCCAGCGTGCCGCCCGCACCCGAGCGGCTATCCACCACCACCGGCTGCGCCCATTTTTCATTGAGCTTTTGCCCGATATAACGCGACAGATAATCCGCCGTGCTGCCGACCCCACCGCCCATGATGCGCATCGGGCGATTAGGGAAATCCTTCGCTTCTTTTGCTTCCTGCGCAAACGTGGCGCTCACGCACAGCAACGCGGCCACGCCAACAGTAACCTTACCGAATGTTTTACGCCTCACGCATCACTCCTCACTCTTCACGCTGTTAGTTGCTTTTGTAACCCGATTCCTTCACCACCCGCGCCCACTTCACCGCCTCGCTCTTCACGTAAGCGCCGAATTCCTCCGGCGTGGTGGGCGCGACTTCCGCACCCTGCCCCAGCAGCGTCGCCTTGACCTGCGGCGAGTTCAGCGCATCGGCGACTTCCTTGTTCAAACGCGCGATCAAATGTTTGGGCGTGCCTGCCGGCGCGAACAATCCAAACCAAGCGTTTGAATCGAGATCAGGATAACCCGCTTCGACCGAACTCGGCACCTCGGGCATACCGGCGAAGCGCGTCTTGCGCACCACCACCAGCGGTTTCAGCCGCCCGGCCTTGACGTGCGGCTGCGCGGTGGCGGTGGACAAAAACGACGACTGTACTTCACCCGCGATATTGGCCGTGACCGCGAAGCCCGCGCCCTTGTACGGAATATGCGTCATGCGCGCCTTGGTCACCAGATTAAATAATTCACCGGTGAGATGCCCGCTGGTGCCTGCCCCCGGCGAACCAAAATTCAGCTTGCCGCTCTGCGCCTGCGAATAGGCGATGAAGTCCTTCAGGTTGTTCGCCACAATCGACGGATGCACCACGAACACCACCGCCACGTTGACCAGATTGGAAATCGGCTCGAAATCCTTGATCGGGTCATAGCCCAGATTCTTGTGCAGCACCTGCGCGCTGGCGTGCGTGCCGACGTGGCCGACAATCAGCGTGTAGCCGTCCGGCGCCGCGCGCGCGCCAATCTCCACGCCGATGATACCACCCGCACCGGGCCGGTTATCCACCACCGCCTGCTGCCCCCAGCGCTCGGACAGTTTTTGCGCTACAAAACGCGCACTCAGATCCGAGGTGCTGCCCGGAGAACCGGTAATCACCCGGATCGGACGATTGGGATAATTATCCTTGGGCTGCGCCCAAGTCACGCCAGCGAACGCCAACACAGCCACACCACACAGAATTTTTTTCACTCGTTCCCCCGTCCACTCATTCACTCGTTCACGCCCTAATTAACCTTGGCCCCCGAAGCAACAATCACCGGCGCAAACTTCTTCACTTCCGCGCGAATAAACGCATCAAACGCTTCCGGCGTGGTGGGCTTGGGCGTTGCGCCCAGTGTCAGCATGCGCTCTTTCATTTCCGGGGCATTCAGAATGCGCACCACTTCCTTGTTCACTGCATTCACCACCGGACGCGGCGTTTTCGCGGCGACCAGCAGGCCGTACCATTGATCGTATTCAAAACCCGGCAGCCCCGCCTCAGCGACGGTGGGCACGTCGGGAAACAGCGGCGAGCGGGTCGCTGTGGACACCGCCAGCGCCAGCACGCGGCCGGCCTTGACCTGCCCCATCGCCACCAGTATCGGCGCGAAGTTAAATTGCACGTTGCCACCGATGACATTGTTCAGCGCATCGGGCGCGCCCTTGTAAGGCACGTGCGTCGCCTGCATACCCGCCGTAAGCCGGAACATTTCGCCGTTGATCTGCGTGCCGCTGCCGATGCCGGCGGAACTGAAATTCATCGTGCCCGGCTTGGCCTTGGCCAGCGCGATCAGGTCTTTCATCGATTTCACATTGAGCGCGGGCGCCACCACCAGCAGATTGGGCACGCTCGCCACCTGCGACACGCCAGCGAAATCCTTGATCGTGTCGTAAGGCAGTTTCGAGAACAGCGTGGCGTTGCCGGCGTGGCCGGTGGACACCATCATCATGGTGTGGCCGTCGGCGTTGGCTTCCAGCACGTATTGCGACGCAATGGTGCCGCCGGCGCTGGGGCGATTGTCCACCACCACCTGCTGGCTCCAGCTTTTGAAAAATTCTTCGCCGATCCAGCGCGCGAGAATGTCGGTCTGGCTGCCGGCGGCGAACGGCACCAGCATGCGAATATTCTTGGTCGGAAATTTTTCCTGGGCATGCACTACGGGCGCCGCGCCGCAAACGGCCAGCGCACAGGCGGCGGAAATCAGTTTAATGTGGGTCATGCGTAATCCTCCGTCCTTCGTTATTGCTGTTTCAGTCCGGCATCGGTGACGATTTTGCGAAAGCGCACAAAATCGTTTTTCAGTGTGTCGGTGAGTTGTTCCGGCGTGCTCGCCGCCGGCGTCGCGCCCTGGCGCGTGATGCGTTCGCGCGTATCGGCATCCTGCAACACGGCGGCGATATCGCGATTCAGTTGCGTGACGATGGCGCGAGGCATGCCCGCGGGGCCGGCGATGCCGAACCAGGTATCAAGCTGCGCGGCGGGCAGGCCCGACTCACTCATGGTCGGCGCCTCGGGTGCGCTGGCAACGCGCGCCGCCGAGGTCACCGCCAGTGCGCGCAAGCGGCCGTCACGCACATGCGGCAGCACCGCGGTGATCGGCGACACATAAAAATGCACGCGCACGGCGTACATCTCGGTCAGCGCCTCGGAAAAAATCTTGAACGGAATATGCACAGTGTCGATGCCCGCCGCCGACACAAACAGCGCGCCCCCCAGATGCGACAGGCTGCCGATGCCCGCCGAGCCGAAATTCAGCGCGCCGGGTTTGCCCTTCGCCAGCGCCACCAGATCCTTCACCGTCTTGGCCGGATACTGCGTGGGTACCACCAGCATATTCGGCAGCGTGGCGATTTGCGAAATCGCGGTGTAATCCTCGATCGCGCGATACTGCGGCTCTTTGTGGATCAACGCGTTCACCAGATGCGGCGGCGCCAGCACCATTAATGTGTAACCGTCGGGCGCGGCCTTGGCGACGATCGTGCTGCCGACCACGCCGCCCGCGCCGGGCCGGTTGTCGTTCACCACTTGCTGGCCGTAACGCTCGCCAAGTTTTTGTCCCACGGTGCGTCCCAGAAAATCACTCGCAGCGCCGGTGGAGAACGGAATCACCAGGCGTATCGACTTGGTGGGATACCCTTGCGCGTAGGCCGTTCCCGCCAACGCCATGCTGGCGCTTAGCATAATTGAAGATAAGTATTTGTTTTTAAACGTTATTTTTTTCACGCTTGAGCAACCCCTAATTGCCGCGCCATCCAGTCCGCCGACTGTGTGCGCCAGCGGTAACCGCGATTATTCGCTACATGGTTGCCGTCGTCGAGCAGAACAAATTCTACCGGGCCGCGCGCCGCCTTGGCGAGCTTTTCACCGTCCTGCCACGGCACGATGCGATCCTGTTTTCCCGCGACGATAAACAGCGGGCAGGTGATGTGTTGTGCCACACCCTTTAACGTCAGGGCCGCGCCGAACCGGCGCGCATCGTCCTGCGTTTTTTGTTTGGCGCGCACGCGAAACGTTTCGCGCGTGAGTTCGTTCAACGCCGGCCAGTTATCGCTCCAGTCAAACGGGCCGGAGAGCGAGATGCACGCCTTGATGCGCGTCTCAAACGCCACGGCGCGCGGCGCATAATAGCCGCCAAGCGACACGCCCCACAGCCCGATGCGCGACGCATCCACGTCCGCGCGCTTTTCCACCCAATTGACCACCGCGCGCACCGCAACTTCATAGTCACCGCGGATGCCGAGTTCGTATTCGGATTCACCCTGTCCCGGCCCGTCGAACGCGAGGATCGCCATGCCGCGCGCGAGAAACGGCTCCTCATACGCAGCGGTTTCTTCCTTTGCCGAATCGAGGCCCATGCACATGATGACGATGGGGGGCTTCTCCACACCCAGGGGTTTGCGCAAAATGCCGCGAAAATGCGTGCCCTCGAAGGGTATCTCCACGCGCTCGCCGGCGGGCCGGATGTGCGGCAGCGCCTTGGCGCGGCAAGCCACCGCCTTCAGGTGCGCGGCCTTCATTTGCGCCACGTCCTCGACAAACACAAACTTGGCGAAGTGATAACTCACGCCGGCACGCGTCCAGTGCTCGCCCGCCGACAGCTTGTTGCCGGCGGCAAACGCATCATCGCCGAGTTTATCGTGAATGGCGGCGCGCGCGCTCCATGCCGCGCACCACTCGGGCCAGCATTCAATGCCGGCGGTGACTTCCTGAAAATCCGTCAGCGACACGCCGTTGGACACAAAGCGCGCGGCCCAGTGATGTATCGCCGCCTCTACGCGTGAATCCGCCATACCG
>CAWUUY010000044.1:0-3781 GCA_963924885.1 uncultured Burkholderiales bacterium
TGAAATGCTACAGATATTGAGTCTAACCATGTTCGAGAAAATGCCATTGGATCAACTGCTTAACGATATCGTCATTGAAGAAATCCCAGCCTCGTCGGCTAACCAACTGAATCTATTCGATTAACGCTGGGACACTACTGACTGTTTTTAAACAATTTTCTCCACAGATTCCGTCTCCTCCGGCAACCACAAAACGATCACCGCCTTCGCCGCCGCGATCCCCGCCATGATCCACAGCAAGTTGGAGAAGCCCATGATTTTCACCATCGGCCCCAGCGCCCAAACCGCCGCCGAGCTGATGCCGAAGGCCACGGTGAGGCGCATGCCGGCAACGCGCGAGCGCAGGCGGTCATCGACGTAGCGCACGATCATGGCGTCGGTGAACGGGATCGAGCCGAACACGAACACCATCACCGCCAAGAGTGCCGCGAACAAGTACCAGTGCTGTGAGTACGCGGCGAGTATCAACAGCGGCACCTGGATCACCGACATCCACAGTTGCAGCGGCTTGAACGGCACGCGGTCGATTAAACGCCCCACCACCACCTGCGCGAACGAGGCGATGGTGTAGATCAGCGCAAGCAGCGCGCCGAGCACCGCCGGGTCTTCGAGTACGCCGCGAAACGCTTCGGTCAGCAATTGCGCGTTGCCGTTGGTGGTGAAGTTAAACAGCAGGCTGCTGACCACGGCGGTTGAGGTCATCACGAGAAACACTCGCGCCAGCAGCGCGGGCGACAATACGACTTTCGCCTTGCCGCCCCGGCCCTTGGACGGCGCGTGCGCTTCCTTCGGGCAGGTGAGGGCGAACACGATGCCGCAGGCGATGGCGATGATGCCGGGCAGGACGAACGCGGCGCGCCAGCCGATCCACTTGATTAAAAATCCGGTGACCAGTGCGGCCACCGCGATGCCTAGATTGCCCGCCAATCCGTTGATGCCGATGATGGCGCCGGGATTGGGCGCGTTTTGCACCAGCATTGGAATACCCACCGGATGATAAATCGCGGAGAACGCGCCCAGCAGCGTGAGGGCCGCCGCGAGCTGCCAGGCGTTTTGCGTCAGCGCCACCAACAGCGCCGACACGCCCATGCCGATGAAAAAAATAATCATCATGATGCGCCGGCCCCACAGATCGCCCAAGCGCCCCGCCGGCAGCGCGCCGAGTCCGAATAATGCGAACGCGCCGACGCTATAGGGCATCAGGTCTTCCCATTTGGCAAAACCGAACTCGGTCGCGACCGTCGCCACTGCCGTGGCGAAAATCAACAGGAACATGTGATCGATGCCGTGTCCGACGTTGAGCAACAGGCTCACGATGGGCGGGAAGCCGTTGCCTTGCGGCGTGGCTTGCGGTGGCGTTTCAGTGGTTGCGGTGGTTGTGTTCATGGCGTTGTGGTGTGCCTTCTTTCGCTACAATAGCCTTGGTTTCCGGGCAACACAACTTTCTGTCTCAATGTGGACATTGACTCAATCTCCTCGACGCAACATCGCCCGCATGAATACTCCACTTCGATTTTCGCTTGCCGCCATCATGCTCGCGATGGCCGCGTGCGCACCCAGCAGCCTTGCGCAGCCCTCCGCCACGCAAGCCTACCCGAATAAACCGATACGCATGCTGATCCCCTCGCCGCCCGGCGGCGGCACGGACATTCTCGGCCGCCTGCTGCAACAGGGCATGCTGGATTTGTGGGCGCAGCCGGTGGTGGTGGATAACCGCGCCGGCGCGAGCGGGCAGATCGCGGCCTCCGCAGTGGCCAAGGCCGCGCCCGATGGCTACACGCTTTTGTTTACCTACAGCAACGTGCTGACTGTCGGCCTGCCGCTGTATGGCAAAGTGCC
Source organism: uncultured Burkholderiales bacterium (assembly GCA_963924885.1). Taxonomy (GTDB): domain Bacteria; phylum Pseudomonadota; class Gammaproteobacteria; order Burkholderiales; family SG8-41; genus UBA5216. Next base: position 1,840 of record CAWUUY010000044.1, read on the forward strand.
TTACGACCCGATTCGCGATTTTTACTCGGTAGCGATGATGGCGCATGTGCCGGGCGTGCTGGTGGCGCATCCGTCGTTCCCCGGCAAAACCGTGGCGGACATTATCAAGATGGCGAAGGCCAAGCCCGGCGCGATGAATCACGGCACCGCCAGCATCGGCTCGAGCTCGCATATGAACATGGCGCTGTTCAAATACATGGCGGGCATCGACATGTTGCAGATTTCGTATCCGGGTGACACGCCGTCGCTGGTGGCGCTGGTGGGCGGGCATGTGCCGTTTGCGTTCAGCCATGTGGTGGCGGCGCTGCCGCATATTCAAAGCGGCAAGCTGCGCTCGATGGCGGTGGCCACCGCGCAGCGTGTGCCGAATCTGCCGGAGGTGCCGACAGTGGCCGAGAGCGGATTGCCGGGCTATGAAGGGCTGTTGTTTTATCTGCTGACCGCGCCGGCAAAAACCCCGCCCGCGCTGGTGAACAAGCTGTACGAGGCGGTGAAGCAAATCAAACAAACCGCTGCGGTGAAACAACGCTTCGCGGCCATGGGCGCGGTGACCTTTGACATGACGCCCGCCGAGATGGCGCCGTTTTTGCAAAGCGAACTCGACAAGTGGACCAAGGTTATCAAGGCTGTTGGCATAAAACCTGAATAAAAACAAATACTTACAATAAACTCATCGACATCGGGAATCACCATGGATATCGGCACCTTTCTGCTCATGCAATCGCCGTCGGCGCGGCCCTCGCAGGAAATCTATGCGCGTGGTGTCGAGCAGGCGCAAGCCGCCGAGACGCTGGGCTTTCGCAATGTGTGGCTCGGCGAGCATCACTTTTCAACCTACGGTTATTTGTCGCGCCCGGCGCAGTTCGCCACGCACATCGCCGCCAAAACCACCACGCTGCGTGTGGGCACGGCGGTGATCGTGGTGCCGCTGCATCATCCGCTGATTGTCGCCGAAGAAATCGCGACGCTGGATTTATTAAGCGGCGGGCGCATCGATATCGGCTTCGGGCGCGGCTATCAAAATTATGAGTTCGAGCGTTTCGGTCTGAACCTTGAAGAAGCCAAGCATCGCTGGAATGAATCGCTCGACATCATTCTCGCCGCGTTGAAAGGCAAGTCATTCAGCCACCAGGGCAAACATTTCAACGTGCCCGACACCGTGGTGTTTCCGCAGCCGATACAAACGCCGCATCCGCCGATCTGGATTGTGGCGCAAAGCCCGTATGCGCTGGAGGCCGCCGTGCGCCGCGGTTTTGATGTGTTGACCGGCGGCTTCGGCGTAACGGTCGATCACCTCGCTGCCTTCGGCAAAATGTGCGAAGAGGTCGTGGCCAAGGTGCAGCCGCCGAAAAAGCCCCGCGTGGGCGTGCAGCGCGCGGTGTACGTCGCCGAGAGCGATGCCGACGCGCGCGACGCCGCCGAACATGCGCTGTGGAACATGCGTGTCACGCTGAGCCTGCGCAATCACTACGAGCAGGTGGAAAACGGTCGCGCGATTCCGGTGATGCCGAAATACGAACCCAGCATTGATGATCTTCTTGAGCGTTATCTCATCATCGGCTCGCCGGAAACCTGCATCCGGCAAATCAAGAAACTGCAATCCGTGATGGGCATCTCGCACTTCAATTGCAGCTTCTGGTTCGGCGACATGGATCAGAAACGCGTGCTGCGCTCGATGGAGCGGTTTTCCAAAGAAGTGATGCCGGCGGTGAAGTAAGCGCTGCGTTATTTACCATAACACATTGTTTTAATTAATTTTTATGAAAATAACGCTCGACTTGTCTGACGACTTGATGCGGGAATTGAAGCTGCGAGCCAACATACAGAGGCGCGCCCTCAAAGACCTAATCACCGAGATACTTCAGCAAGGAACCAGCATGGCGCCGCCTGCACAATTCGCAGATCTCCCGCTGGACTCTTTAGTGCAAATCAACGAGCGAGG
>CAWUUY010000045.1:0-8191 GCA_963924885.1 uncultured Burkholderiales bacterium
GGAAGGCCCGCTGATCATTCCCAACAGCGACGGCGCGGGCGTAATCGATGAAGTCGGCGCGGGCGTCGATGTTGCGTGGCTGAATCGCCGCGTGTGGCTGTACAACGGCCAGCGCGGCGGACGACTACTCGGCACTGCGGCCGAATTCATCGCGCTCAACGTCGATCTCGTTTCCGAATTACCGGACAACACCAGCTTCAATGACGGCGCGTGCCTCGGCATACCGTGCATGACGGCGCATCGCTGTGTTAGCTTATTTGGCAGCGGCAGCGGCGATCTTCAGGGAAAAACCGTACTCGTCACCGGCGGCGCGGGCGCGGTGGGCCACTACGCCGTGCAGTGGGCCAAACGCTTCGGCGCGCGCGTCATCGCCACCGTGAGTTCACCCGACAAAGCCGCACATGCCATGGCGGCGGGCGCGGATTGGGTTATCAACTATCGCAGCGAGGACGTGGCGCCGCGCGTGCGCGAATTCACCAACAACGCCGGCGTGCATCACGTGGTCGATGTCGATTTCGGCGGCAACCTCGCCACCACGCTGGCCGTGATCGCCGTCAACGGCTCCATCGCCTACTACGCTACCAAAGGCAATATGTCGCCCACCATCAGCGCGCCCGAACTCATGCGCAAGAATTTATCGATTCATGGCGTGCTGCTCAACGGCGCACCGCACGCCGCGCGCCAGCGCGCGCAAGCCGACATCGTGCAGTGGCTCAAACAAGGCGGCATGCAACACACCGTGTCCGCCGTGTTTCCGTTGGCGCGCACCAGCGCGGCGCACGAGGCCGTAGAGTATCAGGCCAAGCGCGGCACCGTGGTGGTCGATTGCACGTCATGACGAATGTAACATAACTATTTGTTTTTATTGAATAAATGTAAAGGATACGCCATGCCTTATGCCACTGCCTGCGACGGCATCAAACTCTACTTTGAAGAAACCGGCGCACGCCGCGGCACGCCGCGGCACGCCGATTATTTTCGTGCACGAGTTCTCCGGCGACAGCCGCAATTGGGAGCCGCAGGTGCGTTTTTTTGCACGGTGTTATCGCTGCATCACCTTCAACGCGCGCGGTTATCCGCCTTCGGATGTGCCGACATCGCGTGCAAAATATTCCTACAAAATCGCGGTCGATGACATCACCGATGTACTGAAACACCTCGGCATCAAAAAAACGCACGTGGTGGGCTGCTCAATGGGTGCGTACACCGCGTTGCAGTTCGGCATACGTTATCCGGCGATGGCGCTGTCGGTCACTACGGTCGGCGCGGGTGCGGGCTCCAACCCTGACACAGGCGCGGCGTTCCTGCGCGCTACCGAAACCAACGCGCAACTGTTTGAAACCCTCGGCATGCCCGGCGCCGTGCGCGAGCGCGGATTTGCCGCTGGGCGCATACCGCAGATGCTGAAAGGCCCACGCGGGTTTGCCGAGTTTCGCCGCATCCACGAAAGCCACTCCGCCGTCGGCCTGGCCAACATCCAGCGCGGCGTGCAGGCCAAACGCATGCCGATTTACCAGCTTGAAAAAGCTATTCGCAACTACCGCCCGCCGCTGCTGGTGATCGCCGCCGACGAGGGCGACAACATCCTCGGCCCGGCGCTGTTCATCAAGCAAACCAGTCTCAACGCGCGGCTGTGGATCTGCCCGTCGGCGGGCCATACCGTCAACATCGAAGAGCCGGAATTGTTCAACCGCAACCTGCTGGATTTTATGACGCTGGTGGATAGCGGACGGTGGCAGCCGCGTGATCCGCGTTCGGTGGTCAAGCGGCCTTGAGTTTTCCCCGCGTCGCCGCCGCCAGCCCCGGCACGCGCGCCGCGGACACATACACATACCCCTCGAACAGCCGCCGCTGCGTGCGGTAAAACGCGCCCTGCTCGGCGTGCCACTGGCCGTCTTTCTTTTCCACGCTCGCCGCCACCGTCAATATCCCCGACGGCATGGCGATGCGGATGGGCGCGTTTTTGTCGGTCGCCACGCGGGCGGCCTGATGCACCACCGAGCCTTCGATACTCGCCGCCACCGCCGTGCATAACGAAACGGTCAGCGGCAGCGCGCGATGCACCTGCCCGCTCGACAACATGCGCGCGGTGAGATCAATGTCGCCGGCCTTGATCGTATCGCCGGTCAGTAGCCGGGCGTCCTGTGCAGGTGCTATAAAACCCACGAACGGTACGACAGATTTTTTTGCGGCTTCTTCCAGTGTTTGGGCAATGCCCATCGCCACCGACGCGACCAACCGAATCGCGCCGAGTTTTCGCATGAGGTCGGCGCTGGCTTCGAGTTCTTCCGGCATTTCCGTGCCCTTCAGCCCGATATCCGCCGCGCGCACGAACACCGTGGCATTCGCCGCATCCACCATCGACACCGTGAGTTTGCCCACGCCCGGCACGTCGATCACATCGGTGACATTGCCGGTCGGCAGCAGTTTGCCGGTAGTGGCGCCGCCGGGTTGCAAAAACTCCAGCCGCACCGGCGAGCCGGTACCGGACACTCCGGGTATCGTCAGATCGCCGTCCACCTCGGAAAAACCCTCGTCCATGTTGAATCGCGCCTGTATGATCTTTTTGGTATTGGTGTTGTGAACGCGAACCACGGCTTCCTTGCCTGTCACTTTAAATAGGCCTTCGTCCACCGCGAACGGCCCCATCGCCGACGACATGTTGCCGCAGTTGCCGCTGTAATCGACCTCGGCTTTTTTGACCTGCACCTGCGCGAAGGTGTAATCGATGTCGGCATCGGGCCGGCTCGGCGGCCCGACCACGCACACCTTCGACACCGACGACACGCCGCCGCCCAAGCCGTCAAGCTGGCGGCCATACGGATCGGGGCTGCCGATGGCCGCCAGAAAAATTTCATCCCACAACGCACGGTCGCGCGGCAGGTCTTTCGCATGAAACACCACCGCGTTGCTGGTGCCGCCGCGCATAAATACGGCCGGAAGTTTGAGTTGTTTCATCGTGACTCCTTTCCATCGGGACTGGTAATTAGCCCCGGAGAATACAGAAAAAATCGCCTTCCCGCACCGTCATTCCGGCGGAAGTATCAGCATGTGAAACCGCCCCGTCACGCGCGCCGGCGTGCGGTATGCTGCGCCGCATGTACGTCATCGTCGCCTACAGCATCGCCATCCACGCCTGCTATATCGGCAGCAAAATCGTGGTGTCGTTATACGCACTGCAACTGGGCGCAAGCCAAACCACCATCGGCGTGCTCGCCGCGGCCTACGCTGCGGTGCCGTTGATACTGGGCATTTATTCCGGACGCCTCGCCGACAGCAAGGGCACGCGCTGGCCACTGATCGGCGGCGCGATGGTGATGTGCGCCGCCATGCTGGTCGGTATGTGGTGGCATGGCATCGGCGCGCTGTTTATCACGGCATTGCTCACCGGCGCGGGCTTCATGTTTTTTAATGTATCGATCCAGACGCTCACCGGCGGCTTGGGCAACAAGGAACATCGCGCGCGACATTTCGCCACCCTGTCGATCGGTTATTCCCTCTCTGCTTTTATCGGGCCGGTATCCGCCGGACTGGCCATCGATAACCTCGGCCATGCCGGCGCGTTTGCGATGCTGGGGTTATTCACCCTGCCGCCGATCATCGGACTGCTCGTGTCACGGCGTTTTGACTTTTTCAACGGCGTTAAAAACACCGACAGCAACCGCAGCGCCATGCAACTGCTGCGCATCCCGCCGGTACGCAACATCGTCATCATCAGCGGGCTGATTGTGGCGAGTGGCGACCTCTTCGCGTTTTACTTGCCGGTGTATGCGCACGCGCTGAATTTTTCCGCCACCGCCATCGGCGTGATACTCGGCGCGTTCGCCCTCGCCGCCTTCATTACGCGCTTCGCCATGCCGGCGCTGCTGCGGCGCTGGCGCGCCGAGCGCGTGATGTTCGCCTGCCTTGCGCTCGCCGCCTGCGCGTTTGCGGCGTTTCCGTTTTCCATCCACCTGAGTTACATACTGGCCGTCGCGTTTTTCCTCGGTCTGGGCCTCGGCTGCGGGCAGCCGCTATCGATGATGCTCGCCTACAATCGCTCGCCGCCGGGACGCGAAGGCGAAGTCACCGGCCTGCGGCTTACCGCCAACAATCTTGCGCGCGTGGTGATTCCGGTGGCGTGCGGCGCGCTGGGCGCCACGCTGGGCGCGGCGCCAGTGTTCTGGATGAACGCGATCAATCTCGCGGCGATCAGTTTTGTGGTGTGGCGGCAGTAGTACCCATTATTTCTGCTGCAAAACCCAGCCCACGATCCGCGCGATATCGGCATCGGGCATCGCGGGATTCGGCGGCATCGGCGTGGCGCCCCACGCGCCCGCGCCGCCTTCCTTGATTTTTTTCACCAGCGCGCCGGGCGCGACGGCGTCCCCCGCGTACTTAGCCGCGATTTCACGGAACGATGGCCCGACCACGCGTTTGTCTGTTTGGTGACAAGCAGTGCAGGCATTGGCGTTGAGCAGCGGCGTGACCGGGTCGCCGCCCGTGTCCGCCCGCGCCGAGGCATCGGGCGGCGGCGGCGCCACGTCGCGGTTGTAGTAGGTCGCGAGATATTCCAGTATCGGCGCGATCTCGTCGGGCGCCACCGGCGCGCCGCGCTCGATCATGTTCTTGATGTTGAATTCCCATTCGCCGCGCGAGAGCTTGGTGCGCGTAATATGCGTCGCGTCATGGCAGGTCACGCAGCGCGCGATGGTCAGCTCAACGCCCTTGCCCGGCGCGAGGGTTTTCGAGGGCGGCGGCTCTTCCTGCGCATGCAGGGTGACGCCGCCAGCGCCGGCGAGCAGGCACGCGCCGGCGAACCAACGCAGGGCGTACCTCATGCTTCGACCATGAAGCCGACGCGGTGTATGCCGTTCCAGAAATAACCGAGCGGGTTCCACGGCGTTACGATGGGCTGCACGTTGCCGCGCGTGTCGGTGGCGCGCGCGAGTGCGGTGACAAAACCGGGGCCGCGCGGCACGAACTCGAAACTGAAAATACGCCAGGCGTACGGATCGCCGCCGCTGTTGACGACTGCTCGCCGCCAGGTGACACCTTCGTCAAACGATACATCGACGCGCTCGATATCGCCCTCGCCCACCCACGCGCGGCCCTCGATCAGCACCGGGCGGCCGGCCTTGAACACCGCGTTGGGCGCGGGATGGGTAATCATCGATTTCACCGGCCAGCCCTCGGTGGAGACGTTCTCGTTGGGCATTTTCTCGCCCGGCCGCACCGCGTGGCGCGGCATGCGGTAACTGGTATCCATGTAGGTGCCCTTGAACGGCGCATCGAGCACCGTCAGCGTATGCAGCCACTTGATCGACGCAGAACCCGCCCAGCCGGGCACCACCAGGCGCAGCGGATAGCCGTGAACCATGGGCAGCGGCGCATCATTCATGCCCCACGCGATCATCGTGGCCGCATCCATTGCCTTGGCAAGCGGCACCGAGCGGATCACCGGCGCGGCGGTGGCTACCACGCCAAAATCGCCCCCCTGCCCCGCGACGTGCACCGCGCCAGCCTTGACGCCCGCCGCCTGCAGCACGTCACGCAGCAACACGCCGTTCCACACCGGGCAACCCATGCCGCTGGTGGGCAGCCATGGCGTACCGCTGGGACGCGGATTGAATGCCGTGCGGCCCGCGCCGGCACATTCGAGCATGCCGGCCATGCGCACGTTGCGAAATTGCTTGCGCAGCTCGTCGGTGCTGAAACTCACTTCGCGCTCCACCAAGCCCTTCACCGTTAACCGGTGTTTGGCGATGTCCAGATCGGGCGTGAGCAGATTGTTGCGCACGAACATGCGATCGTTGGGCGTGACGGGATAATGGTGATGCTCCGCCGGAATGCTGGCGGTGAGCGGGCGATCCGAATGCACCTGCATGCCGGAGAACTTTTCCGCCAGCACAGCTTCGTTGGCGATGGCGCCCGCGGGCTCCGCCGGCTTGGCCGCGGCTTGCGCGAGCGCGCCGCCGGCATGGCTGGCGGCAATCCCGGCACCCGCCATACGCCCCAGAAAATCACGCCGAGATACCGCGCTCTTCAATGCTGACTTGTCGGATGTGTTCATGTGAGTTGATGTCCGGTTATTGAAAGGAGAAATCTGCGCGCCGAAGCGAGGCAAATTATGCGTCAGCGAACCCGGCGCGCCCAATAAAATATATTAATAAACCTTAATATATTTCTTGTGGTCTCGCCTTGGAGAGGAATTATCGTAAGGTGTTGTTTTTATTTACTTTTTATAAAACGTCACCTATGCTGGCCCACGCACCGGCCCGCGCGTGCCGACCGCCGGATACGGATGCATCATGTTCAGCGCAATGCTTTGATTCGCCGTCTGCACGATGCGCACGTGCTCGCGTTTGAACTCGCGCGCATGCCGCAGGCCGCACGAGTGCGCGATCATGTCGATTTCCTTGTTCATGTTCTTGCAGTAGTTGGCGACGCGCAGATACTTTTCTTCAACCGCTAGTCCGCGCTGCAGGCGCTTGTTGTGCGTGGTCACGCCTGTCGGGCAGGTGTTTTGATGACAGCGCAGCGCCTGGATGCAACCCAGCGCAAACATAAAGCCACGCGCGGTGTTGATGAAATCCGCGCCCACGCACAGCGCCCACGAGGCGCGCGCCGAGGTCACCAGCTTGCCCGATGCGATGACGCGGATGCGTCCCTTGAGGTCGCTCTGGATCAATGAATCCACCACGCGCGGCAGCGCTTCGGCGATCGGCAGCGCCATGTGGTCAAACAGCGTTTGCGGCGCGGCGCCGCTGCCGCCCTCGGCCCCATCTATCGCCAGAAAATCCGGCGCGAATTCACGTCCGCGCCGCAGAATCGCCTCACACAGATCGTTCGTGAATTCCCAGCCGCCGATGGCGGTTTTCACGCCGACCGGACGCCCGGTGAGTTCACGCATATAAGCGATTTTGTCGAGCAGGTCGTTGACGTTGGCAATGTCGCGATGGCGGTTTGGGCTGATCGAATCTTCCCCCATGGGAATGCCGCGTATGCGCGAGATTTCTTCGGTCACTTTTGCGCCTGGCAGCACGCCGCCCTTGCCGGGCTTGGCGCCTTGTGACAGCTTGATTTCAAACGCTTTCACCGACTTGGCGAGTTCTTTCACTTTTTCCGGCGAAAAATTTCTGTCGTGATCGCGCATGCCGTACTTGGCGGTGCCCATCTGCATGATGACATCGCAGCCACCCACCAGATGATGCGGCGCCAGGCCGCCCTCGCCAGTATCCATCCAGCAGCCGGCTTCCGCCGCGCCCATCGACAAGGCCCGCACCGCCGGCTCGGAAATCGCGCCGAAACTCATACCGCTCACATTGACGATGGAGCGCGCCTCGAACGGATGCGTACAGTAACCCTCGCCGATCAGCACCGATGGCGTCGGCAGCCGGTCTTCCTCAAGTACCGGGTAGGGATGGTTCACAAACAGGATGTTGCCCGGCTCGCGTAGATCGTTGGTGGAGCCAAAACCGATAATGCCGCCTTCGTTCTTGGCCGCTTTGTACACCCAGCCGCGGGTGGCGCGGTTGAACGGCATTTCCGCGCGGTCGCCGGCGAAAAAATACTGCCGAAAATACTCGCCGAGATCCTCGAAAAAGTAGCGCAACCGCCCGATCATCGGGTAGTTGCGCAGCACCGTGTGCTTTTTCTGCGTGACATCGTGAATGATCGCGGCCACCAGCCACGCAATCAGCGCAAACGCGATCAGCGTGCCTAGACCATAGGTGACTACCCCCATCATGCCGTCCATATGCGCCCCCGTTCCCCTGATAGAATTACCCACGAACCGCCGATTGCGCGCACAGTGTGCGCGAATGGAGTGAATCTGTTTTTTTGATTAGCCGCCCGAATATAGAGTAATTACATGGATATCGTATCCGAAATCAGGCGTAACGTGTCTGCCGCACTCGCCGAGGATGTTGGTGCGGGCGACTGCACGGCGCAATTGACGCCGGCCACCGCCGCCGCGCGGGCATCGGTTATTTGCCGTACCGCCGCAACCATTGCCGGCCGGCCCTGGTTTGACGCGATTTTTCAGGCACTGGATAGCGACGTCATGATCGACTGGAAAGTCAGCGAAGGGCAAACCGTCGCGGCGGACACCACGCTATGCACGCTGGCGGGCACGGCGCGCGCGCTGCTCACCGGCGAACGGGCGGCGCTGAATTTTCTGCAAACCCTGTCGGCGGTGGCCACCGCCACG
>CAWUUY010000046.1:0-17139 GCA_963924885.1 uncultured Burkholderiales bacterium
AGGGGGCGCTGGCGTTCCAAGTGTTCAGCGGACGATTCGTGACGGCGCAAGGTGGTGCTGATCATCGATGGTCACCCGGTGCATAAGGCCAAGGCGGTGCAGACCTGGTTGGAAGAACACGCGTCGAGAATTAGCATGTTCATGCTGTCGGGCTATGCGCCCAAGCTAAACCCGGACGAGTTGCTTAACCATGACGTAAAGCAGGCGGTAGGCAAGGCTTGGCCCCGAGATCGGGACGGCTTGAAGTCCGCCGTGCGTTCCTGGCTGCACCGCAGGCAGAAGCAGCCCGAGGTCATTCGCAATTTTTTTGAAGCCAGGCATGTACGATATGCCGCCTAGTCAATTACGCCATATTTATCTGTCGGGGTAATATATGAATACCCCCACAGCAGACATCCTCATCATCGGCGGCGGCATCGCCGGTCTCACGGCGGCTAATCGCGCCGCGCAACTAGGTCTCAAGGCGCTGGTGCTCGAACAAGGCAGCGCGGAAAAATACCTGTGCAACTCGCGCTACACCGGCGGCACGCTGCACGTGGCGATGCGCGAGATCATGGAAGAACCCGCCGCGTTAACGCGCGCCATCGTCGAATCCAGCAACGGCTTTGTCAGCGAAATACTGGCGTCCACCATCGCCGTCGAAGGCCGCCGCGTGGTGAGCTGGCTGCAAGGCGAGGGCATGCGCTTCATGAAAGCGAGTGGCGCCGCGTATCACCGCTGGGTGCTGGCGCCGCCAGGGCGCAGCCGTCCGGGGCTGGATTGGGAAGGCCGCGCGGGTGACGTGTTGTTGCGCACACTGGACGACAATTTGGCCAAACGCGGTGGCGCGATCCGGCGCGGCGTGCGCGCGTTGTCCTTGATCGTGGAAGAGGGCCGCGTGTGCGGCGTGATTGCACAAACCGCGGAAGGCGATGCGCGCCTCACCGCGCGCGCGGTAGTCATCGCCGACGGCGGCTTTCAGGGCAACGCCGATCTGGTGCGCCAGTACATCTGCGCGCATCCCGAAAAATTGAAGCAGCGCGGTGCGGGCACCGGCCGCGGCGATGGTTTGCGCATGGCCTCTGCCGTGGGCGCAAAGCTGATCGGCATGGATCGCTTCTATGGTCATCTGCTGTCGCGCGACGCGCTCACCAACGATCAACTGTGGCCGTATCCGTATCTCGACACGCTGGCCACCGCCGGCATCATCATCGGCGCTGACGGCGCGCGGTTTGTCGATGAAGGACGCGGCGGCGTGTACATCGCCAATGCCATCACCAAACTGGCCGATCCGCTGTCGGCCTTCGTGGTGTTCGATCACGCCATCTGGGAAGGCCCCGGACGCAATGGATTGATCGCGCCCAATCCGCATCTGCCGGCGGTGGGCGGCACGATGATAAAGGCCGAGAGTCTCTCCGCCTTGGCGCAGGCGATGGGCGTGCCGCCGGCAGCGCTCGCGCAGACGGTGGGCAGCTACAACGCGGCGAACGCGGGCCAAACGTTGCTGAACCTCGCGCCGCCGCGCCGCGCCACTAAGAAATACAAACCGATGCCGATCGCGCAGGCGCCGTTTTACGCCGCGCCGCTGTGTACCGGCATCACCAACACCATGGGCGGCATCCGTATCAACGAACACGCGCAAGCCTTGCGCGAAGACGGTTCGGTCATCGCCGGACTTTATGTCGCGGGCGCCGCCACCGGCGGCCTCGAAGGCGGGCCGGAAGTGGCCTACACCGGCGGGCTGGTGAAAGGCGGGGTGATGGGATTGCGAGCGGCGGAGCACATCGCGCAGGCGCGCGCGGGGTAGCCGCGCGCCGCCAGACCTACTCGACCTTCACCCCGGTCGATTTCACCACCTTCGCCCACATCGCGGTTTCGTCGCGCACAATTTTGCGCGACTCTTCAATCGGCGCGGCGCCGACTTCGGATCCGCCGGCCAGCACCAGTTCGGTGACATCGGGCCGGCGCAGGATTTTCACCGCTTCGGTGTGCATGCGCTCCAGCGCGCGCGGCGGGCTGCCGGCGGGCGCGTACATGCCCACCCAGCCATCCACCGCAAAGCCGGGCACACCGCTCTCGGCCACTGTCGGCAGATCGGGCATGGCCACGGAACGTTTTGCGCTGGTCACCGCGATGGCTTTCAGGCGGCCGGATTTAACGTGCGGCAAGGCCGACGGCGGCGTGGCGAACGACAGTTGCGTTTCATTGCCGATGATGGCCACCACCGCCGGCCCGCCGCCTTTATAGGGCACGCTGGTGATATCTGTGCCGGTCATCATCTTGAATAGCTCCACCACAAGATGGTTGCCGGTGCCCACGCCGGGATGCGAATAACGCAGCTTGCCGGGCTGCGATTTCGCGCGCGCGATCAAATCCTTCACCGCGTTGACCTGGATGCCCGGATGCACCGCCACCACGTTGGCGTATTTAATCAACTGCGTCACGGCGGGGATATCGCGTATCGCGTTATACGACAGCGAGGTATACACGCTCGGATTGATGGTGATCGGCCCCTCTGCCGACAGCAAAAAAGTGTAACCGTCGGGCGCGGCTTTGGCCACGATATCCGCTCCGATGTTACCCCCGCCCCCGCCGCGGTTATCCACCACCACGGTTTGGCCAAACACCGCGGGCAGATGCTGCGCCAGAATCCGCGCGGTAAAGTCCGTGGAACCGCCCGGCGGAAAGTTCACCACGAAGCGGATCGGGCGGTCGGGATAGTTTTGCGCGGTAGCGTTAAGGGATGCGCCCGCGATGGCGATCACGGATGCGGCACAAGCGATGGTTTTCATTTTTTGACTCCTCCTGGGTTCCTGCCATGGCAGGCGTGATCCAATTGGTACGCGGCGGATTCGGCGATGGTTAAGCCAACGCTCTAGTCAGCAATTCGTCCGTCGCGGCGCTGATGCGGTTCCCTTCTTTCAAAAGCGTCCCCACTTTCTTGCCAAGCTGCGTGGTGGAGATGGATACGATTTCCAGCGGGTGCAGCACCACCTCAACGCCATCAATCGCAAACACCGGATTCAACGAAGTGTCCACGAAATCTTCCGCGGCGGCCAGCGTGCTGCGTCGAACCAGCGGAATCACGACTCTGCGGCGGTACTGGTCAAACAGTGATGATTGAACCACGACGACAAACGGGATGGTTTCTTTTTGTTTGCTGGTATTACGATGCACATCAAACTGCGACATTACAGCGTCGAATACTCTTCGGCAAACGAACCGGATTTTTCGTTAAACACATTCCATGCCAGCGCGGCCTTTTCGGCGTTATGAATCTTTTCCTGCCGGGCATGGTTCTGCTTCATCACGTAGTCGGCCAACAGTTGTTCGACGACGCCCGAAAGATTGGTCGTCAGGCTTTTTGCCTGCGACACGATATCTTCGCTGAGGGTCAAATTGACCGGGCGCTTGCGCGCCGGATGAGCTTGCGTGGATTTCATAAGGCGTCTTCGTATACGCATAGTATGCGCATACAGCTATTTTGTGAAGTAATGTACGGGGCAGCGCATGCGCCCGCTGAACGCACGGCGCGTTCAGCGCTTACGCCCGCTAACTCGCCATCGCGAGCGTGTCGTCTTCGTCGCTGCCGCCGATGTCATCCAGACCGCTGACCTTCACGTCGAAACCGATTTTTTCCCATTCGTGGATTTCTTCGTACAGCGCAGTGTTGGTGAGCGGGTTACGCCGCAGCCATGTCGGTTCGATGGCGAGACGAAAGCGCGCTTCGCCCGAGCGCGCGGTCACGATGCGCGGCTTGATCTCCGAGCGGCGCTGGCAGAACAGCACGGCGAGGCGCAACGCGAACACCATGCGCCAGTCGATGGTATCGTCGAGATCGGCGAGAATTTTCTTGAGCGAACGCCGGTGCGCGAGCAGCAGTTGTGACATGCGATGCTGTTCTTCGCGCGTAAAGCCCGGCATGTCGGCGTTGGCGACGATGTAGGCGGAGTGGCGGTGGTAACCGCTGTAGGCGACGGAAATACCGATTTCGTGCAGCTTGGCCGCCCACGCCAGATAGGGCGCGTTTCGCGTGTTGGCGCCGGCCAGCCGTTCATACAATGAGTTGGCGAGCTGGCCCACGCGCCGTGCCTGCGGCGCATCGACATGGTAGCGGTGCATGAATTGGGTGACGGTGGCTTCGCGCGCGTCGCGGTGGCTGGTGCGTCCCAGCATGTCGTACAAAATGCCTTGGCGCATCGCGCCGTCGGCGACTTCCATGTGGTCGATGTGCAGCTCCGCCAGCACCGCGATCATGATGGCGAGTCCACCGGGAAACACCGCCGCGCGATCCGCCCGCAATCCCGCCAGCGTGGTATCCGAAATGCCATTGGCGCGGATCAACAGGGAGCGCAGGCGCTCCAGTCCGTCGGGGGTGATGCCCGACTCCGCCAGGCCGTTCAGTTGCAGCACCTGCGCCAGCGCGCGCGCGGTGCCGCTGGAGCCAATCGCGCGCTTCCAGTGAAGGCGTGAAAAGCCGGACACGATGTGTTGCAAATTGGCGCGCGCGGCCAACTCGGCCTGCTTGAACGCGCCCTTGTTGAGCTTGCCTTCCTTGAAAAACTGGCGGCTGAACGACACACAGCCCATATACAGGCTGTCGAGGCGTTGCGGTTTGTAACCCTCGCCGATGATGCACTCGGTTGAGCCGCCGCCGATATCGACCACCAGCCTGCGCTCATCGGAGAGCGGCAAACTGTGCGACACGCCGGCGTAGATCAGCCGCGCTTCCTCGCGTCCGGCGATGACTTCTATGGGAAAGCCCAGCGCGGCCTCGGCTTTTTTCAAAAACGCGGCGGCGTTTTTCGCCACGCGCAAGGTGTTGGTGCCGAGCGCGCGCACGTCACTGGGCTGAAAACTGCGCAGCCGTTCGGCGAAGCGTTGCAGGCAGGCAATGGCGCGCGCCTGCGAGGCGTCGTCGAGCACTTTGTTCTCATCAAGGCCCGCGCCCAGCCTCACCGGCTCGCGCAGGCTGTCGAGCGGGTATATCTGGTCGCCATCCAACCTCGCGATCTGACAGTGGAAGGAATTCGAGCCCAGATCAACGCCGGCGATGGTGGTGTATTCAGCCACGAGAGTAAAAGAAAATTAACTACTTTTTTTTATTGATTATTTTAATGCCGTCCGCACCGCCCAGCAGCAGCACATCCGCGCCGCGCCGCGCGAACAGCCCGTTGGTCACCACGCCGGTGATTTGATTCAGCGCGGCTTCGAGTTCGACTGGGTTGGTGATGGTCAGGTTATGCACGTCCAGAATCCAGTTGCCGCTGTCGGTGGTGAAGCCCTGCCGCCACGCCGGCTGGCCGCCGAGTTTGACGATCTCGCGGCCCACATAGGAGCGCGCCATCGGAATCACTTCGACAGGCAGCGGGAACTTGCCGAGCACGCCGACGAGCTTGGATTGATCGGCGATGCAGATGAATTTGCGCGCCACCGCGGCGACGATTTTCTCGCGCGTCAACGCGCCGCCGCCGCCTTTTATCATCGCCAGATGCTCGGTGATTTCATCCGCGCCGTCCACGTACACCGGCAGATCGCGCACGCTGTTCAGATCGTAAACGGGCACGCCCAGCGCTTTCAATTTGTTCGCCGTGCCTTCGGAGCTGGCCACCGCGCCGTCGATGCGGTACTTGATTTTGCCCAGCGCGGTGATGAAGAAATCCGCCGTGGAACCGGTGCCCACGCCGACCACGCTGCCATCCTCGACGTATTGGATCGCGGCCTCGGCGGCGGCTTGTTTCATGTCAGTTGGATTCATGGGGGAATGATAATCTTCAAAAGGCGGAATGTACAGTGATGGCGACCATGCTCGACGGTGCGGATTCCTGCTAATCTTAGCCTTCAATCGAGACAAAATGATGAAAGCCCCTGATTATCTCCAGCGCATCCTCGGCGCGCGCGTTTACGATGTCGCCATCGAGACGCCGCTGGATTTTGCGCCCAATCTGTCGAAACGCCTGCGCCAGCGCGTGCTGATCAAGCGCGAGGATTTGCAACCGGTGTTCTCGTTCAAGTTGCGCGGCGCGTACAACAAAATGGTTCGTTTGCCCAAGGCTGCGCTGGATCACGGTGTGATCACGGCGTCTGCCGGTAACCATGCGCAGGGAGTGGCGCTGGCGGCGCAAAAGCTCCACTGCAAGGCCACGATTGTGATGCCGGTGACCACGCCGCAGATCAAGGTGGACGCAGTGCGCGCGCGTGGCGCACGCGTGGTGCTGCACGGTGACTCGTATGACGCGGCCTACGAACATGCAAAAATTATCTCTAAAAAACAAACACTTACGTTTGTTCATCCGTACGATGACCCGGATGTGATCGCGGGCCAGGGTACCATCGGCATGGAGATTTTGCGCCAGCATGGCGAGCCGATCCACGCGATTTTTGTGCCGGTGGGCGGCGGCGGTTTGATCGCGGGCATCGCGGCCTACGTCAAACGCCTGCGGCCCGACATCAAGATCATCGGCGTGGAGCCGGAAGACGCCGATGCGATGTACCAGTCGCTGAAAGCCGGCAAACGCGTCAAGCTCGATCAGGTGGGTTTGTTCGCCGATGGCGTGGCTGTTAAGCAGGTGGGTGTGGAAACCTTTCGCCTGTGCCGTGAACTGGTGGACGACATTATCCGCGTCGATACCGCCGCCATGTGCGCGGCGATCAAGGATGTGTTTACCGACACCCGCGTGATACTCGAGGCTGCGGGCGCATTGTCGATCGCGGGGGCCAAGGCGTATGCCAAGAAAACCCGTGCCAGCGGACAAACGCTGGTGGCCATCGCCAGCGGCGCGAACATGAATTTCGACCGCCTGCGGTTTGTCGCGGAAGAGGCGGAAGTCGGCGAACACCGCGAGGCCATACTCGCGGTGACGATTCCCGAAAAGCCCGGCAGTTTCAAGGCGTTTTGCGATCTGCTCGGGCCGCGCAATGTGACGGAATTCAACTACCGTTACGATGACCCCGCCCGCGCGCAGGTGTTTGTGGGCGTGCAGGTGCAAAACCGCGAGGAAACCACGCGCCTGATGCGCGCGTTGCGCCGCGCCGGCCTGACCCCGCATGATTTGAGCAACAACGAGCTCGCCAAGCTGCACGTGCGCCACAGCGTCGGCGGCCACGCGCCCTCGGTGAAAAACGAAATCCTCTACCGATTTGAGTTTCCGGAGCGCCCCGGCGCGCTGACGCGGTTTTTGACCAGCATGAGCCGCGGCTGGAACATCAGTCTGTTTCACTATCGCAACCACGGCGCCGATTACGGGCGGGTGCTGGTCGGCATGCAGGTGCCGCCGCAGGACAAGCCTCAGTTTAGAAAATTTCTCGACAAGGTGGGTTATCCGTATTGCGACGAGACGCGTAATCCGGCGTACCGGCTGTTTTTGGGTTGAACCGGGGTCGTTGAGAGTCTGGCGTCGAGAGTTGGGAGTAACCCCAGTGGGTGCACGTGCGTTAGAGTGACACCAAACTCCAAACAGAGTCGCTACAATGCGCCATATGCAAATCGCTAAAAATCTGCTGCTACCATTATTGCTTCTCGTGGGTCTATCGGTCGGCCAGGCCGCCGCCGTGCCCGGCGACGACGACTTTCTAGCGATGCGCGAGGCCTTCCGCGCCAGCGACACGCGCAGACTCGATTCATTCGCGCCGAAATTGAAGGGGCACGTGCTCGAACCGTATGGTGCGTATTGGCAACTGCGCTCGCGCCTGGATGCCGCCGCGCCCGAGGCAGTGCGCGCATTTCTTGCCGAATACAAAGACACCTTTGTCGCCGAGCGCATACGCAGCGATTGGTTAAAGCGTCTGGGCCGCACCCAGCAATGGGAGGTGTTTGCCGCCGAGCTGCCGCAGTTGATCGAGGACGACATCGAGATCACCTGTTACGCCTTGCAGTCGCGTGCGCGTAGCGATGGTACGGCGGTGCGCGAGGCTCGTTCGTTGTGGTTCACCGAAAAAGACACGCCGGAAAGCTGCGCGCCGTTGTTCAATGCGCTCGCCGCGTCGAATCAACTCAGCGTGCAGGATGTGTGGGGCCGCGTGCGCATGGCGCTGGCGGTCGGGCAAGTGGGCGTGGCCAGCCGCGCCGCCGCGTATCTGCCCGCTGGCCAGGAGCCCAACAGTGCGCTGCTGTCGGCGGTGTCGCAGAATCCGGCGGCGCATATCACGCGGCCAACGGACGGCGCCAGCCGCGCCGCGCGCGAGACCACCATGTTTGCGGTGTACCGGCTGGCGCGTTCGTCGCCGTCGCAGGCCGCCGCGCACTGGGCCGGCATGGAAGCGAAGTTCACCGAGGACGAGCGCGCCTTCGTGTGGGGCCACATCGGTTTGCAGGGCGCGCTGCGGCATCACCCGGAAACGCTGGCGTGGTATGCCAAGGCCGTCGACATGAACGATTACCAGTTGGAGTGGAAGGCGCGCGCCGCATTGCGCGCCGGCGACTGGAAAACGCTGATCGCCGCCGTCGATGTGATGGTGCATGAAAGCAAGGATTCGCCGTGGCGCTACTGGAAGGCGCGCGCGCTGAAGGCCACCGGGCGCGATGCGGAGGCGTTGGCGCTGCTCAAGCCGTTGTCGCAGGAATACATTTTTTACGGCCAACTGGCGCTGGAGGAACTGGGCGGCAAGGTCGTTGCGCCGCCGCCAGGCTACACCGCCACGGCGGCGGACATACAGGCGATGAGCCAGCATCCCGGCATCCGCCGCGCGATGGCGCTCTACGAATTCGGCATGCGCGTGGAAGCGAACCGCGAGTGGATGTGGACGCTACGCACGCTGGATGATCGCAAGCTGATCGCGACGGCAGAGGTTGCCAAGCGCGCGAACATGCCCGACCGCGTGATCAACACCGCCGACAAAACGCAGTCGGTGCATGACTTCCGGTTGCGTTATCACGCGCCGCACCACGGTGTGCTGAAAGTGCATGCGGCCAAGCATGGCCTAGATGAAGCGTGGGTGCTTGGCTTGATCCGGCAGGAGAGCCGCTTCGTGGCGGACGTACGTTCCAGCGCGGGCGCGATGGGCTTGATGCAGTTGATGCCGGGCACCGCGCAATGGGTGGCGGGCCGGCTGGGCCTGAAAAACTGGCGCTGGGGCAACGTCACCGACATCGATACCAATATCAGTCTGGGCACCTACTACCTTCGGCATGTGTACGATTATCTCGACAGCAATCCCGCGCTGGCGTCGGCGGCCTACAACGCCGGGCCGGGGCGCGCCCGCGCGTGGCGGCCCGATCGTGCGATGGAGGCCGCCGCATGGGCCGAAACCATCCCGTTCAACGAAACTCGCCATTACGTCAAGCTGGTGATGGCCAACGCCAGCTACTACGCCAGTCTGCTGACGCAGCAGACGCAATCGCTGCGCGGGCGCATCGGCGAAATCGCGGCGGCGCGGCGCGACGAGAAGTCGCTGGGCGATACGCCTTGAGTTCTGTGAGGCGTAAGGCGGCGACGGGTGAGGTAAACTTGCCGTTTCTTGAATGATCGATAGGTCAACATGAGCATCACTACTATTTGTGTTCTAGGCGGCTCCGGCTTTGTCGGTCGCCATGTGTGCGCGGCGCTGGCCGCGCGCGGTTACCGCGTGCGCGTGCCGACGCGCAGCCGCGAGCGCGCGAAGTTTCTGACCATGCTGCCGACGGTGGAGCCGCTGGCGGCGGACGTGCATGACCCGGCTGCCTTGAAAGAATTGCTGCGCGGCTGCGATGCCGTCATCAATCTGGTCGGCGTGCTGCACAACAGACGCGGCAAAGCGGGTTTTGCCGGCGCGCATGTCGAACTGGCGCGCAAGGTGGTTGACGCTTGCCGCGACACCGGCGTGCGCCGCGTGCTGCACATGAGCGCGCTCAACGCCGCCGCCGATGGCCCCAGTGACTATCTGCGCAGCAAGGGTGAGGCCGAGGCCGTGGTGCGCGATTCGGGGCTGGACGTGACCATCTTCCGGCCATCGGTGGTGTTCGGCCGCGAAGACAATTTTTTGAACATGTTCGCCCGCTTGAGCAAAGTGTTCCCGTGGCTGATCGTACCGGCGGCGCAGGCGCGGTTTCAGCCGGTGTATGTGGAAGACGTGGCGCGGGTATTCGCAGAATCGCTGGCGCGGCAGGTCAGTATCGGCAAGAGTTACGATCTGTGCGGCCCCAAGGTCTACACCCTGCAAGAACTGGCCGAATTCGTGGTGCATGCCACGGGCCGCAGCCGGCTGGTTTTTGGCGCCGACGCGACGCTCACCAACTTCATGGCGTTCGCGATGGAATGCCTGCCCGGCAAAATGATGAGCATGGATAACGTGCGCTCGATGTCGGTAGAAAACGTGTGTCACGGCTGCGCGTTTCCGTTCGGCATCGTGCCGCAGGCGGTGGAGGCGGTGGCGCCCGCCTGGCTGGCGTACCGCACACCGCGCGGGCGTTATGTGCAGTTGCGTGACCGCGTTCGCTCTACCCCACGGTAGATCTTCGTAAGCATCTGTTTTTAAATGAAAGTTTATGCCGTTGGCGGTGCGGTTCGCGATGAACTGCTGGGGCTGCCGGTAGCCGACCGCGATTTCGTGGTGATCGGCGCCACGCCCGATGACATGATCGCGCTGGGCTATAAGCCCGTCGGCAAAGATTTTCCGGTGTTTCTGCATCCGCAAACGCACGAGGAATACGCGCTGGCGCGCACCGAGCGCAAAACCGCGCGCGGTTATCACGGCTTTGCGTTTCACGCCGCGCCCGATGTCACGCTCGAAGAAGATCTCGCTCGGCGCGACCTCACCATCAACGCCATTGCCAAGGCGGATGACGGCACCTTGATCGATCCGTATCACGGCGCGGCGGATATTAAGGCGCGCGTGCTGCGCCATGTCAGCGCCGCGTTTGCCGAAGACCCGGTGCGCATATTGCGGCTGGCGCGATTTGCCACGCGCTTCGCATCGATGGGATTTACCATCGCCGATGAAACGCAGGCGCTGATGCGGCAGATGGTCGCCAGCGGCGAAGCGGATGCGCTGGTGGCCGAGCGCGTGTGGCAGGAGCTGTCGCGCGGCCTGATGGAAGGGAAACCCTCGCGCCTGTTCGAGACGCTGCGCGACTGCGGCGCGCTGGCGCGCGTGCTGCCGGAGGTGGATCGCCTGTGGGGGGTGCCGCAAACTGCCGCGCATCACCCGGAAGTCGATACCGGCGTGCATGTGATGATGGTGGTCGATTACGCGGCGAGTCAAGGTTATCCGCTGGACGTGCGCTTCGCCGCGCTGACGCACGACCTGGGCAAGGGCACCACCCCGCGCGACGAATGGCCGCGCCACATTGCGCATGAAGGACGCAGCGTCGATCTGGTGAGCGCGTTGTGCGGGCGGCTGCGTGTCCCCACGGACTGCCGCGATCTCGCGCTGGTGATGGCCAGAGAACACGGCAATATTCACCGCGCAGCGGAACTGCGGCCCGGTACTATCGTGAAACTGCTGCAAAGCGCCGATGCGTTCCGCAAACCGGAGCGCTTCACGCGCCTGTTGCAAGCGTGCGAAAGCGATTCGCGCGGGCGACTCGGCTTTAATGATCGCCCGTATCCGCAGGCCGAACGCATTGCGGCGGCGTTCAAGGCGGCGGCAGCGGTGGACGCCGGCGCGATCGCCAAACAACACAGCGAACCGGAACGCATCAAGGAAGCTATCCATCAGGCGCGCGTGGCGGCGGTGCGCGCGGCGTTACATGAAACGGAGGACTGAATCTACCCCTCCACCGTCGTCCCCGCGCAGGCGGGAATGACGGGTTTGGTGTGAGAGGTGCGTCGCCGTAGGAAACTGCAAGTAAACACGAAGACTCACAATGATCGACCTCTACACCTGGACCACCCCCAATGGCCGCAAAGTCTCCATCATGCTCGAAGAATGCGGGCTGCCGTATAAAACGCACGCGATCAATATCGGTAAGGACGAACAGTTCACGCCGCAATTTATCGCTCTGAATCCGAACAGCAAGATTCCGGCGATTACGGATACTGAAGGCCCGGCCGGCCGGCCGCTGAACGTATTCGAATCCGGCGCGATCCTGATGTACCTGGCCGAGAAAACCGGCAAGTTCCTTGCGCCAAGCGGACGCGCGCGCAGCGAGGCGCTGCAATGGCTGATGTTCCAGATGGGTGGCGTCGGGCCGATCTTCGGGCAGGTGCATCACTTCCTGCGTGCCGCCAAGGAGCCGGTGCCCTATGCCATCGAGCGCTACGGCAAGGAGAAAGACCGCTTGTACCGCGTGCTGGACAATCACCTGAAACAGCATCACTATTTGGCTGGAGACTACTCGATAGCCGACATGGCGACCTACCCGTGGGTGGCGCGATACGAGTGGCACAAAACGGATTTGAGCACGGTGCCGCATGTCAAACGCTGGTTCGATGCGATTTCAGCGCGGCCCGCGGCGCAACGCGGGATGGCGGTGCCGGCGGTGTGAGTGGTGGTTCATTCAATGCATTCCCAAGGAGGTGTGACATGACACAAAAACACTTTTCGTTGCGGCGCAGGCAGGTGATGGCCGGTGGCGTTATCGGCGCGGGCGCCATGGTTGCTCCGGCGATGGTGATGGCGGCACATGAACCCGTGTTACAGCAAGCCGGGGACGGCATGGTGGTGTCCGGACGCGTGGTCAGTGAAGCCGATGGTCAGGCGCTGGCCGGCGCGCATATTGAAATCTGGCAGGCCGATGTGCGCGGAGTACGTGACGAGCGCATTCGCGCGGTCGTCACCGCCGACGGCGACGGACGTTATTTCGCCACGTTGAATGGCAAAGCGGATCGGCTGCACTATCGCGTGAGCCACCACGGCCACACCGCGCGCGTGACGCAACTGTACGCCGCTGGCGCGCGGCAGCGTTCGGTGACATTGACGCGCGACGACATGGGTACCACACGTGCCGCGTTTGAAATGTCCCTCGCGCCGCGCAACGTGCTGGCGACAAGCACGCCGGATTACGTCGAATTGTAACCGTAGGGCGGGCGAGTACTCGGCGCTGATTGCAAACCGCTCGCCGGCGCGCTGGTGGAAGTGTGGCACGCCGATGCCAACGGCGATTACACGGGCTTCACACGCGGCAAAAAAGACGATCCCGCCTGCCAGCTGCGCGCCGTCATCAAAACCGACGCCGAGGGCCGATACACATTTTCAACCATCGTGCCCGCCGAATATCCCGGACGCCCGCGCCACATCCACTATCGCGTGAGTCATGCGGCGCATGCCACGCTGGTGACGCAACTTTATTTCGGGCGTGAGCGCGGCGTGGCGGATGAACTCGTCACCCCCTTGAAGCGCGACGACAAGGGCGCCGGAGCTGTCGCGCGCGCGGCGTTTGATATTATTCTGCGCTCAGCTTGAGATCGCGCACGATTTTCCCCCACGCTTCGATCTCCGACTTAAAGTAAGTGCCGAAGTCCTCCGGCGTGTTGCCGATCAGCACAAAGCCCAGATCGGTCAGCCGTTTGCTGATGGTTGGATTATTCAGCGCAGCGAGCGAGGCCTTGTTCGCGCGGTCGATGATGTCGCGCGGCGTTTTTGCCGGCACCACAATGCCGTACCAGTTGCCGGATTCAAATTTAGCGAGGGTTGTAAAGCCGCTTTCGGCCACTGTCGGCAGTTCGGGCATCAGGGTAATGCGTTTGCTGCTGGTGACCGCCAGCGGGCGCAGACGGCCTTGTTTCACCTGCGGCAGCGCGCCCGCCACCGGGGAAAAATACACCGAAGTCTCACCGGAAATCACCGCGGTCAATGCCTCGCCGCCGGCGCGATAGGGCACATGCAGCATGTCGATGGCGGCCTGACGCTTGAACATCTCCGCCGCGAGAAACGTGAAGGTGCCCACGCCGGCGGAGGCATGGTTGATTGCGCCGGGGCGTGCCTTGGCCAGCGCCACCAGTTCCTTGACAGACTTCACCGGCAGCGACGGATGCACAACCAAAATCGCCGGGCCGGTGGCGAGCATCGACACCGGCGCAAAATCGCGGATCGGGTCATAGGCGAGTTTGCGGTACATCGACACGTTGACCGCATGCGCCATGTTCACCATGAATAACGTGTAGCCATCGGCCGGTGCGCGCGCGGAGACTTCGGCGCCGATATTGCCTGCCGCGCCCGCGCGGTTTTCGAGAATGACCTGCTGGCCGAACACCTCAGCGAGGCCGCCGGCGTAAATGCGCCCGATGGTGTCGGAGCCGCTGCCCGCCGAGAACGGCACCAGCAGGCGCACGACTTTGGCGGGGTAGGCCTGCGCCATGCTGGTGGAAGCCGTCATCGCGAGAACCAGCAGGGCGGGAAGTAGAGAATATTTCATGCTGGATTCCTTCATCGGGTTACTGTTTATAGCGTTTGCGATTTATCGCCGCGCGCGAAACCCAGCAGCGGCGTACTGATATTTTTTCCTAGTGCGATCACTTTGAATAGCTCGCCCATCTCCGCCGGCGACAGGAGCTTTTGCGCCTGCGCGGCCAGCGGCGCGTAGGCGCGGGTGTCGCTGGCGGGGGTGCGTGACAATAACTCGGTGATGCCGCAGTTAATCAGGAAGTTCGCCTGCGTGGCATAACCCAGCAGCGATGCGCAGCCTTCCATCGCCGCCGTGGCGACCGCGCTGAAATCGACGTGCGTGGTGATATCCTGCAAGCCGACAAACGCGAACGGATCATCGTGCGCGTGATGGCGGTAATGGCACATCAGCGTGCCCCGGTTGCGCTGCGGATGGTAGAACTCGCGCGCCGGGAAGCCGTAGTCGATGAACAGCATCACGCCGCGCGTGAGTATGCGCGCGAGGCTTGCGACGAGTGCGCGGGCGGCGAGGTTGATGTCGGTTTCGTAGTCAGGGGGCAGCGCGAGACTGGATGCGGCGGCGGCCAAGCCCCCCGTGGCGGGATGCACCTCTTGGTCAAAGACGGCCGTGCCGCCCGACACGACGCCAATTTCTTCGACTGAAGTGGCTACATTGCGTATCCGATGTGCGGGCGTGGCGTCCAGCACCTCGTTAGCCAAAATGACGCCTTCAAATTGCGAGGGCAATTCGTCCAGCCATTGCACGCGATTGAGCAGCGCAGACGCGCGTTGCGCAATAGCGGCTTGTTGCCGCTCGCGCAAATCTGCGCTCAATTCCAAAATGAAATAGCGCTCCGGCGCACCGTCGAGTGACGCCATCTCCAGCAATAATTCCGCCGCCAACGCGCCGCTGCCCGCGCCGATTTCCAGCACGCTGTGCAGACCCTCGCCATGCAGTTGCGCCAGTTGCCGCGCGATGCAACGCCCGAACAGCGGCGACATTTCCGGCGCGGTGATGAAGTCGCCGCCTGCGCCGAACTTGCGGCTGCCGGCGCTGTAGTAACCCAGGCCGGGCGCGTAGAGCGCAAGTTCCATGTAACGCGCGAAGCTGATCCAGCCGCCGGCGGCCTTTATTTCTTGCGCGATCAATGCCGATAGTTGATCGCTTAACGCTTGCGCCGCAGGCGATGGCGCGGGCAGATTCGACAGGTGCGGAGGCATAATCACGCCTCGGATGATCTCCGAATACGCTAAAATAAACAATACGTTATGAATCATCCCTTACCAACATTACACAAGAAAACCGTGCTGGTGACCGGCGGCGCGAAGCGCGTGGGCGCAGCCATTTGCCGCCGTCTGCACGCGGCGGGCGCGAACGTGGTGATCCACTATCGCGCGTCCGCAACCGACGCGCGCGCGCTGGCGAAGGCGCTGAACGTCGCGCGCGCGGGCAGCGCCGCTTGTGTGAAAGCCGATTTGCTGGACGAAAAAACGCCGCGTGCGCTGGTGGCGGCATGCCTTGCAGAGTTTGGCCAGCTGGATGTGCTGGTGAACAACGCGTCGAGTTTTTACGCCACGCCGGTGGGCAACATGAACGAACGCGCGTGGGCTGATCTCATCGGCACCAACCTCAAAGCGCCGTTGTTTATCGCGCAGGCGGCGGCAGCGGAGCTGAAAAAACGGCGTGGCTGCATCGTCAACATCGTCGATATACACGCCGAACTGCCGCTGAAAGATTACGTGATTTACACCATTGCCAAAGGCGGGCTCGCCGCGCTGACGCGCGCGCTCGCTCGCGAGTTGGCGCCGGCGGTGCGCGTGAACGGCGTGTCGCCGGGGCCGATTTTATGGCCGGATACGGCGATCTGGAGAAGCCCCAAAACGCGCAAAAACATACTCGACCGTACGCTGCTTAAACGCGCCGGCGAGCCTGACGATATCGCCCGCGCGGTGGTGTTTTTAATCGCGGATGCGCCCTACGTCACTGGACAAATCATCGCGGTGGACGGCGGGCGCAGCATTGCTGTATAGGTAAATCCATGGACACACACGTTATACAGATCACCCCGCGCAGCAATAAAGAGCGCAAGCAAGGCTACGAGTCGAACAAACTCGCCAAGCGCCTGCGCCGGCAGGCCGGGCAGGCGATCGCCGATTTCGACATGATTCGCGATGGCGACAGGGTAATGGTCTGCCTGTCGGGCGGCAAGGACAGTTATGCGCTGCTCGATATTCTGCTGCATCTGAAAGTGCACGCGCCGATTCATTTTGACATCGTGGCGGTCAACCTCGATCAAAAGCAGCCGAATTTTCCGGAGCACATCCTGCCAGAATATCTGACCCAACTTGGCGTGCCGTTTCACATCGAGAATCAGGACACCTACAGCATCGTCAAGCGCGTGATTCCCGAAGGCAAGACCATGTGTTCGTTGTGCTCGCGGCTGCGGCGTGGTGTGCTGTATCGCGTGGCAGGCGAACTGGGCGCCACCAAAATCGCGTTGGGCCATCACCGCGACGACATTCTCGAAACCTTTTTGCTTAATCTGTTCTACGGCGGCAAATTAAAAACTATGCCGCCCAAGCTGGTGTCCGACGACGGCAAACACGTGGTGATCCGCCCGCTGGCGTATTGTGAAGAAAAAGACCTCGCCGATTGGGCCGAAGTCAAACAGTTCCCGATCATCCCCTGCACCCTGTGCGGCTCGCAAGACAATCTCAAGCGCGGGGAAGCGAAGGCGCTGTTGCGCGAGTGGGAGAAAAAATTTCCGGGACGTGTGGAAACCATGATGACGGCGATGCAAAACATCAAGCCGTCGCATATGCTCGACCAGCAGTTGTTTGACTTCAAGGCGGTGGCGGCCACCGGCGTGGCAGAGCCGGATGGTGACAAGGCGTTTGACGACCAGTAGTGTGTAGGGC
>CAWUUY010000047.1:0-5236 GCA_963924885.1 uncultured Burkholderiales bacterium
CGCTGTCATTCCCGCGTAGGCGGGAATCCATACGATGTCTCATGTGCTGCTGTGTTATGGATTCCCGCCTGCGCGGGAATGACGGGGCAGGTTTATCGTGGAAGACGGGTGCCGCTGCCTCGGCACGTTACCCACCAAGGCGGTATACGCGCGCCGCATTGTCGTGCAGCACCCAGCGGCGCTGCGCAGACGACAGCCCGCCAAGGCACTCCAGCATCACGCCGATGAGCTGTTCGTATGTACACCACAGCTTTTCGATCGGAAAGTTGCTGCCGTAGAGGCAGCGCTCCGGTCCGAACAACGCTAGCGTCTCTTCAATCACTGGCCGCCAGAGCGCAACTGAACACTCGCGCGCAAAGGTGCCAAGTCCCGAGAGCTTCGTCACCACATTGTGGCAGGCCGCGAGCGCGCGCATGCCCGCGCGCCAGCGCGCCCGGACTGACACGCTGCGATCCTCCAGCATGCCGGCGTGCAGCAGCACAAACGTGACCTGCGGAAAATCGCGCGCAAGCGCCGCGGCATCCGCCATCTGCGTGGCGAACACCTGAAGTTCGAATGCGAGCCTGCACTGTGCGAGTTGCGCGAAGCCCCGGCGCCAGTTGGCATCGTTCATCACATCTGGCCGTGACGCGAAGCGGTACAGCGGATTCTCATGCCAATGCAGTTGCTGGCGTATCGCGCGCAGGTTGGTGCATTGCATCTCGCGTTCGAGCACGGCGCCCACGTTCGCCGCAGCGAGGTCGGCGAAGGCGGTGATACCGTGCGGAAAACCGCTGCGGTTGCCGACAGACTGCGCCCACTCGGCTTCGGCGACCTCGTCGCCGGGCGCAACGTTCACCTGCACGTAAACGGATTTCACCACGCCGTGGGGTGTGGCTTCGGCCATGAATTCCTCGACCGGATAGTCGCGGCGGATCGCGCCGTAGTCGCCAAAGATGCGCGGCAACTGCGGCCCGTTCAACCACGGTGTATGCGCCATCCGCCAGATGTGATGATGCGCGTCGATGATAGTGTCCATGCGTTGTGGTTCCTGTTTTTTTCGAGTGTAGCGCCGGCGTTTGTGCGGGGGCAAGCGCGGCGCGTAAAATGTTCCGCTCAACCTTGGAGGATGCAATGGACACACGGGATCTGTACGAGCGCGGCCTCACGCCGCGACGCAAAATGTTCGGCGGCAAAGCCTCGGTTGCCGGTGTGCTCGCGGCAGTTGCCTTTGCGTGCGGGCTGCCGGTCGGTGCGCAGGAGGTGTTTCCTTCCCGCCTGATTACCGTCGTCAACCCCAACGCCCCCGGCGGCGCGGCGGACTTGGTCACGCGCGGCATGAGCGAGCCGCTGCAACGTGCGTTCAAGCAGTCGGTGATTACAGTGAACCGCCCTGGCGCCGGTGGCGCGGTGGGCGGCGAGTCGGTGGCGAAAGCGCCTGCCGACGGTTATACGGTGCTGCTCAATACGGTGACGCATGTGCTGATTCCGATCACGGACAACGTGCTAGGCCGTATTTCGGGCTACACAATGGAAAATCTCGGTTTAAGCCTGTGAGAAGTGCACGCTATTTCAACGACGCCGCCCATTTGATGATCGCGTCGGTGTATTCGCCGAACACGTCGGTAAAAAAGTGCAGGGCCGGTGCGGTAAAGCATTCCTGACGGTTTCCGGGTGACGGACTTCTGATTACTGTGAGCGGAAAACTATTGCCCGCCGCGCGTTTGGTCAGACTGCTGATCGTCGGCTTACGGAATTGAACGCCGCAATCATCATTTTGTGGACGATAAACATGATGGGTGCCTTGGCTTGTCGCGGCTCCTAACTTGATGAGAAGTCTGAGAGGTTGGGTGCGGAAAATACAAATCCGTCATAGGTCGGTTTTGCCTGCACTGCCAGCATGCCGGCGGTGATCCCGCCATTGCTGTGTCCGATCAATATGTGCTTTGCCTTCGGGAATTCCTCCCGCAGCTTGCGTGCTACCATGAGCCATGGCTTCGATACGCCTTTCTTCCTGGCGTTGCTGCCGGCTGACGGCAATGCCGAAGCTTTCCGGAACATCTATAGCCGCCCATGCCGCCTGATTTTCTAAAAAGCCCGGCGCAAAAAAGTAAGCGGGATTCCGCACTCGCTTGGTGAAGGGCGCTCCATTGGCATCGGCTTCAATCGCCAGCGTGCCGTCGCCGCCCGGCTAGAAAATAAACACGAACGCCGGTTCTTCCGTGTTGCTGGTGAACAACATATGGGTTTTGCCGGCAATGGTATCCACCGCTATCAGTTTCTTGATCTTGGCGTGTTCCATCAAGACATGGAACGCCGGGCGATCCGCCTGCGCAAAGGCGAGCGGCGCGGCCAGCAGTAGTGCAAAGGAGACGAGGATATTATGCATGGCGGTAATCCGAAACAAATACTGTCCTATGTGCCGCGATGGACGCGCGGCAATCACCTCAACACATTACTCGCAGCCGCCTGCTTGATCAACCGCTCCGCATCCGCCGGCAGCAGAAAGCCCGCGCTCATTGCGTTCTGCGCCGCCGCGCGCACGGCTTTGAGATAACCCTCGTGCGTGCCGTAGCGTTCTTCGAGCGAGGGGCGCGGGTCTTTGTTCGCTTCGCGTTCCGCCTTGGTGCGCTCGAAGGGGATCATGCCGCCGGTGTAGTTGCAGTTTTTGCCGGCGTGAAACGGCTTGTCTCCGCCCGCCGTGATGTTCCAGCCGAGGTACGTGCCGAGCGGTGCATCGTGCAGCACCACCGGCACGCCGCCGACTTCGTTGCCGTCGTTGTCCACGCGCGGCACCAGCATGCGCAGCACCTGTTTGATTTTCGGCGGCGTTATCGTCGGCACACCGGAGGCATCGCTGTAATTAAACCGCGGGCCGAAATCGTAATCGATCACCGGGTTGATGAAGTTGCTAGGCAGCGTGGGCGGCAGGCCGGGCAGGGTGGGGAAGCCCATCGCCTCCTTGCTGGCATCCACCAAGTGCTTGCCGGCGAGCGTGGGATAACGGTTCGGTGGCGGCGCTGCGTCTTTCATCACCCAGTTGCGGAAGTGATGACGGATGGCGGCGTAGGTTTCGTCATGCGGCAACGGGTTCGCCGGCAGCACAGCGGTGCCGTAGTTGTTGCCGGTGCAACTCGGTGGCGGCTGTGTTG
This sequence comes from uncultured Burkholderiales bacterium, assembly GCA_963924885.1. GTDB lineage: Bacteria > Pseudomonadota > Gammaproteobacteria > Burkholderiales > SG8-41 > UBA5216. The sequence goes on from CAWUUY010000047.1 coordinate 3,132, forward strand.
AGCCTGTCAGGCTGGTATTGAACCCGCCGCTGCCGCCGCCGTGCGCGCTGCTGGGGATGTAATAGCGGCGTACGTTAGCGGGGATGGGAATGTCCACGTCCGCTGACGTGCCTACCCATTCGGGCGTGAGTTTGAGTCCCCACACTTCCGCCGCGCCGAAATGTTCGATGATCTTCGGGCAGGTTTTGCTGGCGGTGCAGCGGCCGAGTATGCCGCGCGCGGGCAGGCCGCGCACTTTGTCGGGCCACGGCACCCACCACTGCGGGCCTTCGCTGCCGGCTTGATAGAGTTCGAGTACGCCATCCGGCTGCGCCCAGCGGAAATTCATACCGATGCGCCGGCCCGCGATGATCGGCCATGCGCCGTCGTGTACGGCTTTACCCGTTTCGTCTTCGTTGAATCCAAAGTGCAACAAGCCGCGCAGAAAATTGCCCGACTGCGAACGCCCACGCGAGATCGCCCAGCGCATGCCGCCGCCTTCCATCAGTGGATTGGCACTGCCGGCATCATCCTGCTTCGACGATTTGAAAAACGCACCTACATCACGGAACGCGGCAAAGCCCACGCCCAGCACATACGGGTCTTTGGCGGTGAATACGATTTGATACAACAGCTTCGCGTCAAAACCGTTTTTCAGGCAAATATGACTCTCGTCCGGTGTGCCGGGAAACGGCGGATGCTCGCCGCCGCATTTGGCCCATGCCCAATCGGACCAAGGAATCACGCGTTCGCCGCTGACTTTGCCGTCGATGGTTTCGTGGGTGCGTGATACCAGCGTGGCCTTACTCGTATCGCGTGTCGCCGGCTTGTACGGCAGCGGGTTGGTTTGCACAATCAACGGCTGCGACTGCGGCCCACCGCGATTGATGATGCGCCCCATCACCAGCCCGGTGATGGTCGAGCCGTCGGGTTTTTTGGCGATGGGCACGGTGACCCAATCGTTATCAGTACCCGGCACGGTGTTGCCCGCATTGTCGCCTTGCCAGCCGCTGCTTAAACCCACATCACCCGCGTTACGCTCGGCGGCGGGAATCTCCACGCGCCGTCCGCGATTGGGCACGTCATGCCACATCAGGCCGCTGGCCTTAGACATATCGATGGGCTTCACCAGAAAAAAACTCGCCACGTATTCCACGCGGCCGTTGGCGTTTTTGGGCGCAAGTTGTATGTCCTGAATCACCGCGTTGCGCGGGTCTTTGGGGTCCAGCTCGCCGTACGCGCGGCCCGCGATAGTTTCGTATTGACCCGCCGCGCCAAAGTGCTGAAAGCCGCCTTCCTTCAGCGGAAACGCCGGTGAGACTTTTTGATCAATGACGATTTTGGTGACGCGGGCTTGGCTTACGGGCGCGGTCGTAAACAGTGCGACGAAGGCGAGTGCGGCTGTGCTGGTGTGTAGTGAGGGCTTCATGGTTGATGCTCCGAATGAGAAAACGGTGGTGCGGCGATCACAGTCTGCGAACGAACTCCGCGGGCTTCTGGATGGCATACCGATCCCGCAGCACGAGCAGATCGTTGTCGCCGGTGACCAACACATCCGCGCGGGCTGCGATGAGCGTTTTGAGTATCCGGGTGTCCGCCGGATCGCGCGGCACGCTGACCGTCAACCGCGGCAAGGCAATGACCTCGCACCGGATATAAAGCTGGCGTATGAACTGATCGATCTTCCAGGCATCCCAATGCAGCCTTTTATTGATTTTGGGATAGGCGAGCACCCGGGCGATTTCATCAAGCTGGTAGGTGGACATGGCCACATCGAAGCGCGCTTCGTTCCACGCGGCCATGATGCGTCCGGGCGTGCCGTCAGGCGCCGCCAGTCCGGAGAGCAGCACGTTGGTATCGAGTATGATTTTCACGGCGCGCTGTTTCAGGGACGCGTTTTCTTGACAGCCTCGTCGATTAACGCGCTGGCCTCATCTCCAGATAGGTCTTTGAAGGCCGCAGCGAATTCGGCGCGCATGCGGTCAAAGTCCTCATCGAGCTTGCGTATGCGATCAAACAACGCGATGTCGATCATGGCTGCCACGGGTTTTCCGGCCTTGGTGATTACTACGCGACCGTTGCGGTACTGCACCTCGTTCAGCAAGTCGCCGAGGTTTTGGCGCACG
>CAWUUY010000048.1:0-4543 GCA_963924885.1 uncultured Burkholderiales bacterium
ACTATATTTCTGTTTTCCCGTTTGTTCTATTTGGTTAAGGGACTTACAGTAACTTCTTACAAATTGCTTGTCGGACAAGATTATACTTTGCCGTCAGATCGTAATCTCTCCTTAACTTTGCGTATTCAAAAACCGAAACTATGACCCCACCCGCCACCACCCTGCGCGACGCCAGTTGCGCTGACGATTACGATCCCAACTCCATGCCGGTGGACAAGGCGCGCGAACTGATCGCGCGCTTTCTCACGCCGCTGACCGCCACCGAGCGCGTGCCCGTGCGCTCGGCGCTGGGCCGCGTGCTGGCCGAAGATGTCATCTCGCCGATCAATGTGCCGGCGCACGACAACTCGGCGATGGACGGTTACGCGGTGCGCTTTGCTGATCTCAAAACCGCCAGCGAGGTGTCGCTCACCGTCGCCGGCGCATCGTTTGCCGGCAAGCCTTATGCCGGCAAGATGCAAGCCGGCGAGGCAGTGCGCATCATGACCGGCGCCGTCATGCCGCCGGAGGCCGACACCATCGTGATGCAGGAACATGCCCAGGTCGATAACGGCAAAGTCACCATCGGCATCGGCCATCGCCTGCACCAGAATCTGCGCCGCGCGGGCGAAGACCTCGCTATCGGGCAAGTCGCGTTAAAATGCGGGCTACCGCTGCGTCCGGCGGAAATTGGCTTGATATCGTCAATCGGCATCGGTGAAGTCACCGTGTTTCGCAAACTGCGCGTGGCGTTTTTCTCCACCGGCGACGAGCTGGTGTCCATCGGCGCGGTACCGGGCGCAGGCCAGATTTTCGACAGCAATCGCTACACCATTCACGGCATGTTGACGCGATTGAATTGCGAAGTCATCGACATGGGCGTGGTGCGCGACGACCCCGCGCTGATCGAAGCCGCCTTCGCCACCGCAGCCGCCAACGCTGATGTGGTCATCACCAGCGGCGGGGTGTCGGTGGGCGAAGCCGATTTTGTGCGCGACATGCTCAACAAACTCGGCGTGGTTCTCTTCTGGAAAATCGCCATGAAGCCCGGCCGCCCGCTGGCCTACGGCAAAATCGGCGGCGCACATTTCTTCGGCCTGCCCGGCAACCCGGTGTCGGTGATGGTCACGTTCTACCAGTTCGTGCGTCATGCGCTGCTGGTGCTGGCCGGACAAAACCCCGTGCCGCCGTTGCCGACGTTCAAAGTGCCCTGCACCAGCGCGCTGAAAAAAGCGCCCGGTCGCACCGAATTTCAACGCGGCATTTTGTCGCAGGATGCGGCGGGCGCATGGAGCGTGCGGGTGACGGGGGAACAAGGCTCGGGCATTTTGCGTTCGATGTCAGAGGCCAACTGCTTCATCATTCTGCCCACCGATCAGGGCAATGTGACGGCGGGACAGTTGGTTGAAGTGCAGGTGATGGAGGGCGTGTTGTAAGTATTTATTTTTATTAGCTTTTTTCAAGACCTCAAAAGGAAATCCCAAATGAACTGCTCCCTGCGCGCAATCCTGTTTGGAGCCCTGCTCGTTCCCCTGACGATCACCGCTGCCACCGACAACGATATTGATAAAAGCGCCTGCACTTTCAAAGGCAAAAGCTCTACGGCAAAATCCAGATCGTCACGTCATTTCCAGATGTGAAAGTGCAGGAAGTCAGCTCCTTCCCCGACCTCAAGGTAGAAAAGGCGAATTCGTTTCCCGACAAAAGCGGCAAGTGGCTGATCGTGTCGTCGTTTCCCGATATCAAGGTGCAGTTCGTCAACTCGTTTCCGGATGTGAAGGTGCAGTACGTTACGTCGTCTCCCGGTATGCGCTGATCTGCGGTTGCGTTATTCCGGCTGCGTTATTCCATCACGCCGTCAGTATCGATGACCCCTGAGTCTTGCCCGACTCCAGATCTTGGTGCGCCTTCACGACTTCGGCCAGCGGATATTGCTGTCCGATGTGTACTTTAAGCGTGCCGTTTTTTACCCGGTCAAACACCAACCCCGCCGACATCATCAAATCGTCGCGTTGCGCGCAATAGTTCGCCAACGTCGGGCGGGTGAAATACAGTGTGCCGAGTTTTTGCAGTGTCGCCGCCTCCATCGGCGGCGGCGCGCCGGTGGTGGTACCGAACGAGACGAAGTAGCCGCGCGGCGCGAGGCACTTCAAGGTGATATCAAAGGTGGCCTTGCCCACCGAGTCGTACACCACCGGCACGCCCTTGCCGCCGGTAATCTCTTTCACCCGCGCGGCGATATCTTCCTGGGTGCGGTCAATCACGAATTCGTAGCCGTAGTCTTTGGCGAGTTTGCATTTGTCAGCGCCGCCGGCCACGCCGATCATGCGCGCACCCAACGCACGCCCCCACTGCCCGGCCACCAGCCCCACGCCGCCGGCTGCCGCCATGAACAACACGAACTCGCCCTTGCGCACCGTGTAGCAGCGATTCAGCAGATACTCCGCGGTCATGCCTTTCATCAGCACGGCGGCGGCTTGTTCTTCGCTGATACCTTCGGGAATTTTGATCAGCCGTTCGGCAGGCATCAGCCGCCAGTCCGCATACGAACCCGGCGCGCTGCCGCCGTAGACCACGCGGTCGCCCTTTTTCACGTCGGTCACGCCCGCGCCAACGGCCTCGACCACGCCCGCGGCTTCGACGCCGATACCGGCGGGCAACGGCAGCGGATACTGCCCGCCGCGATGGTAGACATCCATGAAGTTGACGCCGATGGCGCTTTGGCGGATTAGCGCTTCACCTGAGCCCGGCGCGGCCAGCGTCACGGTTTCCAGTTTCATCAGTTGGGGGTCGCCCTGTGCGGCGATGCGTATGGATTTGGCTTGCATGATGGTGTGTCCTCGGTTACGTGCCCGGTCTAACGGGTCGGCGAGATTATAAAGTCTCCCGCCGGATCGCGGAAATCACGCCTTGCGCGTAAGCATGTTAGGATTCTTCCCGTTGTTTTCGTGCGGTTCCATTTCAAACAATTCGTCGGGAGGAGACCTTATGAACGTTATGAAACTTCGTCATTTGTTGGCGGCCACAGTTTTGGCCACGATAGGTACTACGGGTACCACCGCCGCCCAGGGGGAAGACATCAAACTGCGCATCGCCTCGGGCCACCCCGCCGCAAACACCTACGTCGGGCTGATGCAGAATTTCTTTGTGCCCGAAGTCACCAAGCGTGTTGCCGCCCGCACCAAACACAAGGTTGAATTCATTGAGGGCTATGGCGGCGCGATGGTGAAAGTGGCCGACACGCTGGAAGGCGTGCAATCGGGCATCATCGACATCGGCGGCTATTGCTTCTGCTTCGAGCCGTCGAATCTGCCGCTGCATGCGTTTCAGGTGATGCTGCCGTTCGGCACCATGGATCCGGAAATGAGCGTGAAGCTCGCGCGCACCGTGTATGACAAGGTGCCCTACATGAGCAAGGTTTTCGAGGACAAATACAAGCAAAAGCTCCTCGCGCTGATCGCCGATAACGGCTACAACCTCGGTACCTCGTTCGAGTGGAAAACCATCGCCGACCTCAAGGGTAAAAAACTCGCCGGCGCGGGGTTGAATCTGAAATGGCTGGAATACGCGGGCGCAACCCCGGTGCAATCGTCCCTGCCCGAAGCCTATACCTCGATGCAGACCGGCGTGTACAGCGGCTGGATCATGTTCCCGTCGGCGTGGGTGAATTTCAAGCTGCACGAAGTCGGCAAGTACTACACCGAAGTCGGCTTCGGCTCGATCACCTGGCACGGCCTCACCATTAATCAGGCAAAGTTCAACAAGCTGCCCAAGGACGTGCAAGCGATCATTGTGGAAGTCGCCAAGGAGTTCGAGGCGCGCACCGGCAAGGTGAACAAAGAAAACTATCCCAAGCAGCTTGAGCAACTGAAGGGTCTCGGCACCGTGATTACCGCCGTGCCGGATTCCGTCAAGCTCGACTGGGCGAACTCGCTCAAGGGCTGGCCGCAGGAAAAAGCCCTGGAACTCGACAAGCAGGGCATGCCCGCCACGCAAGTGCTCAAGCTCGCGCTCGAAACCGCGGAGAAACTCGGCCACAAGTGGCCGGTGCGTTACGCGGTTAAGTAAGTCCTTCGCTCCGGCTCCCGTATCCCGGCGTCCGCTCGCAAGCGGGCGCCGGATACAGACGGTCGTTTTCCCTCCTGCGACGAGGCCTCATGATTACCAAACTCAATAACTGGGTCGTCCGCGGCATGCTGGCCACGGCCGCGATACTCGCCTTTCTGATCTGCTTTCTGGTGTGCGCCGATGTGATCGGGCGCGTGGCGTTCAACAGCCCGGTCAAGGGCACGCCGGAAATCGTGTCGTTTTCCATTGTGGTGATCTGCTTCTTGCAAGCGCCGTTTGCCATCCGCTTCGGCGGCATGATTTTTGTGGACGCATTAACCTCGCGCCTGCCGCCGCTGGTGCAGCGCGTGCTTGAGATTTTTGGCTACGTGATGGGTGTCGCGTTTTTCAGCATCGTGTTCTGGGGCAGCATTGACCCATCGATACACGCCTGGACCTCCAATGAGTTTGAAGGCGAAGGGGCGATGCTGGTGCCGGTGTGGCCCGCGCGCTTCAT
>CAWUUY010000049.1:0-4658 GCA_963924885.1 uncultured Burkholderiales bacterium
TTCAATTTGAAGGTATAGGTGGTGCCGCCATCCGCGATGTGCGGCAACGCCGCGGCCACGTTCGGCGTCAATTTGGCGGGACGCGCCAGATAATCGTAGGTCAGCAGCGGGTCGAAAATCGCCGCAATCACCACGCCCGAGTAATAATCCGACACCTTGACCGGATCAAAGCCGGTCTCGGCCGTTTGAAAGGTGATGCGCAGCGTCTTCACGGCGTCATCCCGCACGGCAGCGGGCGGTGATGCCGCATCACCGCAAGCGGTCAAACTGGCGGCCAGCATCAAACTGGCGAAAACTCTAACGGGTGACATCACACGCTAGTGTAGCCGAAACATTCCGCGCGCGTCATTCCGCGATGGCGGCTTGTTATAATTCACGGCATCAACAGGGAACCGCCATGCCCCTCCTGCAAGACAAAAAAATCCTCATCACCGGCCTGCTGTCGAATCGCTCCATCGCCTACGGCATCGCCAAGGCCGCGCAGCGCGAAGGCGCGCAACTCGCGTTCACCTATCAGGGCGAGGACATCAAGGCTCGCGTGGTCGATCTGGCAAAAGACTTTGGCGCGGGCGCGCCTGTGCTGCCCTGCGATGTATCCGACGATGCGCAAATCACAAAATTATTCGACGATCTGCGCAGGTACTGGGACAGCCTCGACGGCCTGGTGCATTCCATCGCCTTCGCCCCGCGCGAGGCATTAAAGGGCGACATTCTTGAAGGCTTGTCGCGCGAAGCGTTTCGTATCGCGCACGATGTGAGTTCGTACAGTCTGGCCGCGCTGGCCAAGGCGGCATTGCCGATGATGGAAAATCGCAAAGCATCGGTGCTGACGCTGACCTACCTGGGCGCGCAGCGCTCGGTGCCTAACTACAACGTGATGGGCCTGGCCAAGGCCAGCCTCGAAGCCAACGTGCGTTACCTCGCGCAGGGACTCGGCCCCAAGGGCATCCGTGTCAATGGGATTTCCGCCGGGCCGATCAAAACACTGGCGGCGGCGGGCATCGGCGGCTTTGGGAAAATCCTCAAATTCGTGGAAGAAAACGCGCCGCTGCGGCGCAATGTCACCACCGAGGATGTCGGCAACGCGGCAGCATTCCTACTGTCGGAACTCGCCGGCGGCATTACCGGCGAGATCACCTACGTGGATGCCGGGTTCAGCACCGTGGTCGGCGGCATGGCCGGCGCCGCTTGAATCTGACGCAGCGCCCGGCGCTGCTGTTCGTCTACTTTTCCTTCTTCTCCACCAGCCGCTCCTTGCGGATGGTTACCTTGCCTTTTTGCTTGAGGCTCGCGAGGTACGCGCTAAATTGCTCCTGACTCGCCGCCTGCTGCATGGCCAGTGCGATATTTTTTTCCTTTTCTGCGTCTATTTTTCCCGGCTCTGCCACGGCCGTGACGCGAATCAGGGTGTAACCCGACGTCGATTCGACGCCCGCATAGGCCGGCAACTTCGATACATCGGCGCGTAAAATCTGCTTGCGCACATCGTCATTCAAGCCTTTGATCTCGCCGGCAAAACTCACCTGCTGCGGCGCGCCCCAAGTGACTTCTGCATCCTTGCCCTGACGCAGTTTCTCCAACGCCGCACGGCCTTCCTGCGCGGCAAGCTGCGTGGCACGCTGGCGCAACAGTCGGGCGGTGATGTCATCCTTCACGCTGTCAAACGGACGCACGGCGGACGGCTTGAGTTCCAACAGACGCGCCGAGACCAGCGTGCCCGGCGACACTTCAACGGCCTCGGTATTGCGCCGGTTTTTCAACGTTTCGTCAGAAAAGATGGCCTTTATCAATTTGGCGTTGTTCAGCCGCGCTTCGCCCGCCTCGCTATTGCGTGAAAACCAGTTACTCTGCTGCACCGGCGATTTCGCGAATTCAGCCGCGGCTTTCAGCCCGTCGGACTGTTCGAACACGATATTGTTGAACTGCTCCGCCATCTCGGCGAACTTCTTGCCAGCACGCTGGCGTTTAAGATCGGTCTCCAGTTGAGCGCGCATGGCGTCGAATGATGGTAACTTGCCCGGCGTAACACCGGTCAACTGGATAACGTGAAAACCGAATTCCGTTTCCACCACGCCAGACACATCCCCCACTTTCATGCCGAAGGCCGCGTCCGCAAACGGCTTGACCATATCGCCGCGCTTGAACGCCCCCAGATCGCCGCCTTTGACCGCCGACCCGGGATCCTGTGAATTCGCCTTGGCCAGGTCGGCAAAGCTAGCGGGCTTGGCTTTGATCTGCTTCAGCAATTCCTCTGCCTTGGCGCGGGCTTTTTGTTTTTCTTCGGCGGTGGCCTTGGCATCCACCGCAATCAAAATGTGGCTGGCCTGGCGCGTTTCCGGCACCTGGTTCTTGCTGGCGAACTCGTCGAACACCTTTTTCACGTCTTCGGGATCCACTTCGGTGCCCGACAGCAGCGCGTCGATCGACAGCGTGACGTATTCGACGCGCACCTGTTCGACGGTGCGGAATTCATCCTGGCGGCTGTCGTAGTATTTTTTCGCCGCGTCGCCGCCCATCGTCGCCTTGCCTTCGAATTTTTCCGGCGCAAATATAAACAGGCTGGTCTCGCGCTGCGTTTCCATCAGTTTCGCCAGCCGCTGCACCACGGTGCGAGGCAGAAAATGCGAATCAGAGAAAGCGTCATCCACTTGCCGCAGCACCAGATCACGGCGCAATTCACTTTCAAAATCTACTGCACCCTTACCGCGCGTTTTCAGATACTGATTGTAAAGATCAATGGAAAACTTGCCGCCATCCTGAAATACCGGGGCCTGCTCCAGCATGGCGCGCAACTGCGTATCGGTGGCCGTCAGGTTCGCGCGGGAAGCCTGTTGCAGCAGCAGGCGCTGATGGACCAGCGATTCCGCCACGTTGACACGCAGCTCGGGCGTATCCAGCAGCGAGGGATCGAGGCGTCCGCCGGTTCTGCTTTGCAGCGACTCCTGATGCTCGCGCAAAGCGACATTGAACTCCTGCTCCGTGATCTGCTGCCCGCCAACTGTGGCTACGGCGCCACCGCCCGTATCGCGGACAAAACTATCCACGCCCGGAATAACCAGTACAAAGGGCGGGATGATGAGCAGCGCTAGTATCCAGTAGAGCGCTCGTCGATGGCGATTAATAAGGTCATACATGAGCCGGGCACCTCTATAAAAAAGGAAAGGGCGAACCGCAGTTCGCCCTTTACATTATCGCATTATTGGCGGAGTTGACTTCCGCCGAAGGGCTGTTTCAGCACGTTTCGCCACATTCCATTATTCTTTATATATCAATGTGTTATATCGAATAACTTGTTCGACTCGTTTCTTGCCATTTCACCACATCCCACATATTGTGTGGGTTGAAATGCGGGGTGAACTAGATGAAACAAACCGGCAGGCCCCCAGATAAAGCACTAACATCAGCCAAGGTCCGAAACGTAACGGAGCCTGGTCGCCTTACAGATGGAAGCGAATTATATCTTATCGTTGATCCGTCAGGCGCCAAACGCTGGCTTCAGCGTGTCGTCGTAAACGGAAAGCGCGCGGACATTGGTCTGGGCAGCCATCGGCTTGTGTCTCTCGATGAGACCCTTGATGAGGCAGTACGGACTCCGAAAGATCGCGTGGGCAGGTGGTAACCCTCTTGCCGACCGGCTCGCCGCAAAGCGGGTCACTCCCACCTTCGAGAAAGCCGCAAACACGGTTCATGCAGAACACAAGGAATCGTGGAACAACAAGAAACACGGTGAAGCATAATCACCAAAACCCGTTTTAGCATAAATATCAACGCCAGAGTCCAGATCAGGCTTACGTTGTGCCAAAGTTTGGAATACAAAAGCCAGCGCGAGCATCCCTCCCCCCGCAATAATCCAGGCAATAATGGCACCGAACCCTCCGGTTGCGCGGCCAAATGTAGCAGGCAAAGAAAAAATGCCAGCACCGATCATGGAACCCACAACCAGAGAGGTTAATGACCATAATGACAGTTTTTTAATTTATAAATCCGTTATATTCAGTTCCATATACATCGGTTAATACAATGTAAAACAGAATAGGCTAATAGGTGACGAAGTCCTACAGATGCCATTCAGGGAATAGGTAAGCGTCTCATAAAATTTTGACTAAATAATAACGATGGTAGCCCCCAACCACATTCTCTAATGTCATTTTTAATTGGTAACCGTGCTTTTCATAGAAAGGCCGGGCCTGGAAGCTGAATGTATCCACTTGAGCGAATTGACATCCGCGAAAAATAGCCTCCTGCTCTGCCGCCTGCATCAATTTACTGCCCGCCCCCGAAAGACGTAATGTGTCAGATACCCAGAGATATTCAATACTTAGGCAATTCCCCAAGGTATAACCGGCAATTCCGCCCAGCTTCTCATCTTGTTCGCCGGTGATAAACACAGCTAAAGGTTTACGGCCATTATCCCCTACGAATTTACGGTTAAACGCTTTTAGTCCGTCTATGATTTCCGCTATATCCGCAGAAGTTGGGGCATCAGTCATCGTCAGTTTCATTGCTATAATTCCTCTCTATTTGCCCACTAACCATACTCGGTATAATGCAGACTTCAATGGCTATTTAAAGTGGCCCCCGGAGTCAAGACAATAAAGCAGTGAGTTTAAGTTACACGTTCGATTTCACTTGCAGCTGCACGGCGCTGCACCGGTTTT
>CAWUUY010000050.1:0-19977 GCA_963924885.1 uncultured Burkholderiales bacterium
TCGCCGGCATCGTGCGTGGGCGCCTGCGCCATGGCGGATCAGGCTTCGGTTTTGGACAAATCGTGACTGCGAATATCGTATCCGCGGTCGCGAGAAAACTTGAAACGGTCGCGCGCGCCGGCACGATCGTGGTCATCCGTGCTGACGATTTCGATCAGCCGCTGAAAGCGGCTGAACAGCGGCGGCCAGTTGTCGCGCAGATTGAGCAGCACTTCGTCGTGCGGCGGCTCGGCATCGTCATGTGCAATGGTGACCGGCGTGCGCGCCGCGAGCGCGTGCATCGCATGGCAATGGGGTATGAACCCGGTGGACGATGCGGTCCACAGCAGGCGGTCCAAGTGTTGCGCGGCGTGCTCGTCGGCGCACAGCACGGCCACACGCAAACCGCGCGCGTAAGCCTTGGCGGTCAGGCGGCAGGCGGTGTACCATTTATCACCGACATGCGTGTAAAAATCGATCTGCGTCATGCACCGGAATTATTGTAAGTATTTGTTTTTAATAAATTATTTTATTTCTTGCTTGCCCGGCTGATCAGGAACTGCGTCAGCAGCGGCACCGGGCGGCCGGTGGAGCCTTTTTCCTTGCCGGATTTCCATGCGGTGCCGGCCACGTCGAGGTGCGCCCACTTGAATTTTTTGGTGAAGCGCGACAGATAACACGCAGCGGTGACGGCGCCCGCCGGGCGTCCGCCGATGTTGGCGAAGTCGGCGAAATTGCTTTTGAGCTGATCCTGATACTCGTCGTGCAGCGGCATGTGCCACGCGCGGTCATGCGAGGCCTCGCCGGCGGTCAGCACCTCCTGTGCGAGCGCGTCGTCGTTGGCGAATAGCCCGCTCACCACGTGACCGAGCGCGATCACGCAGGCGCCGGTCAAGGTGGCGATGTCGATCACCGCCGCCGGATCAAAACGCTCGGCATAGGTCAGCGCATCGCACAGAATCAGGCGTCCCTCAGCGTCGGTATTCAAAATTTCCACTGTCTGCCCCGACATGCTGGTGACGATATCGCCGGGCTTGGTGGCGCGGCTGCCGGGCATGTTTTCCGTGGCGGGAACGATGCCGATGACGTTGACGGCCAAGCGCATTTCGCCCACGGCTTTGAAGGTGCCCAAGACGCTGCCGGCGCCGCTCATGTCGTATTTCATTTCGTCCATCTCGCCGGCGGGTTTCAGCGACGTGCCGCCGGTATCGAAGGTGACGCCCTTGCCGACCAAAACCACCGGTTTTTGCGATTTGGGGCCGTTGCGGTATTCGAGCACGATTAACTTGGGCGGCTCGGCGCTGCCGCGCGCCACCGATAGCAGCGTGCCCATGCCGAGTTTTTTCATCTCGGCGCGGTCGAGAATTTGCGCTTTCATACCGGTTGCACGGTAATGCTTGGCCAGTGCCTTCGCCTCGTCCGCGAGATAGGTGGGCGTACACACATTGCCCGGCAGATTGCCCAGATCCTTGGCGAGGCTCATGCCGTGGCCGAGCGCGAGGCCCTGTTCGAGGCCGCGTTCGGCGAGACGGCGCTCGCCGGCATTCGCATAGGCGAGCGTCAGCCGCTTGAGCGCCGAGGTGCGCGCCTCCGGTTTGCTTTTCATGCGATCAAAACGGTAGGCTGTTTCGATGGCGATGCAGGCCGCCTGTGCCACGCGCCAGGTGATATCGCGCTGATCCGTCAGCGCCAGCGGCGTGAGGTGCAGTTCGACATCCGCCGCACCGGTGGCATTAACCGCGCGCAGCGCGGATTGCACGGCGCTTCGATAAGTCTTGGCGTTGAAGGATTTCTCGGGGCCGAGCCCCACCAGCAGCACGCGTTCACAGGCGAGCGCGGGCAGCCCGTGCAGTAACAACGTGGCGCCGGCGCGGCCCTCCATGTCACCGGCTTGCAGCCGTTTGGACAACGCGCCTTTGGCGGCCTTGTCCAGCGCGGCGGCGGCGGCGGAAAGTTTACGTGACTCGAAAACGCCGACCACCACACATCCTGATTTCGCCGACGCGGGCGCGCTCTGTTTTGTGCTAAATTCCATGGTACTCTCCTCTGCGGAAAACCATCGATATCGAACGTTGATTATCGGCGGTTTCTCCGTGAAATGCAAAACGCCCCGATGATATTTCACAAGTCCCTGCTGCGCGAATTGGCGAGCACTGCCTTCGCCACGTTTTTGGTGTTGTTGGGCATCGTGCTGACCACGCAGTTGGTGCGTCTGCTCGGTCAGGCGGCGAGCGGCGCGATTACCTCCACCAGTGTGATCGCCTTGCTGGGATTCAACGCGCTGAGTTACCTGCCCACGCTGTTGTCGCTGGCGTTGTTTATCTCGGTGCTGATGACCATCAGCCGCGCCTATCGCGATTCGGAAATGGTGGTGTGGTTTGCTTGCGGCATGAGTCTCACCCGCTGGGTGATGCCGGTGCTGATGTTCGCAGCGCCGCTGATACTGACCATCGCCGTGCTGGCGCTCGGGTTGTCGCCATGGGCGGCGGGTCGTGCCGAGGACTATCGCAAGATCATGGACAGCCGCGACGACGCCTCGACGCTGTCGCCGGGTGTGTTTCGTGAATCGCGCCAGGCCGAGCGCGTGTATTTTGTGGAAGAGGTCTCGGGTGCGCAGAACCTGGTGGCCAACGTGTTCATCAGCTCCACCCAGCACGGCAAACATGGCGTGATGGTGGCGCAGCGCGGCTTTCAGGAAATGCACGACAACGGCGACCGTTTCCTGGTGCTGCTCAACGGCCATCGTTACGAAGGCGAGCCGGGCAAGGCCGATTTCAAGATTTACGAATTCGAGCGCTACGCCTTGCGTACGGAAACAAGCGAGGCCATCCGCGCGCCGAACACCAAGACGGCGTCGACGCTGGAATTGATGGCGCAGCCGGAGCCGCGTCATCTGGGTGAGTTGTCGTGGCGCTTCGGTTTGCCCATCAGTGCGCTGCTGTTGGCGCTGTTGGCGATACCGTTGTCGTTCGTTAATCCGCGCGCGGGCCGCTCGATCAATCTGGTGGTGGCCTTGCTGGTGTACATGGTCTATAGCAACCTGCTGTCGATCATGCAGGCGTCCATCGCGCAGTCGCGTGTGAGCCTGGCGCCCGGGTTGATGGCGGTGCATGCCGCGATGCTGATACTGCTGCTGTTGATGTTCTATCGCAGGCTTCATGTGTTTTCGATTTATCGTTTTTTCCGATGAAAACACTGCGTCGTTACCTGGCCCGCGAAATCATGCTGGCGACCGCGTTGGTGATGATGGCGCTGCTGATGCTGTTCGCGTTCTTTGATCTGGTGGAGGAAATCAAGGATCTGGGGCGCGGCAGTTACCAGTTGCGCCACGTCGTGCGTCACGTGGTGCTGTCGATCCCCACGCATGTCTACGAGCTGTTTCCGATCGCCGCGCTGATCGGCACCCTGTTCGCTCTGGCGCAGTTGGCGGCGAATTCCGAGTACACGGTGATGCGCACGGCGGGCGTGTCGGTGTTGCGCATGGTGATGGCCTTGATGAGCGTAGGGCTGTTGTTCGCTGTACTGACGTTCGTATTCGGCGAGTTTGTCGGGCCACTGGCCGATCAGACCGCGCAACGTTTGCGCTCGCGCGCGATCACCGGCATCGTGGCGCAGGAGTTCCGCTCCGGGTTGTGGATGAAAGACGACGCCAGCTTTATTAACGTGCTGGAGGTGACGCCCGACGGCAACCTCAAGGGCGTGCGCATTTACGAATTTGACCGTCATGCGAAATTGCGGCTGGTGAGTTTCGCTGAGAGCGGACGCTATCAGGGTGAACGCCGCTGGTTGCTCGAAGGCATTGTGCAGACCGCGTTTACCGATGTGCGCACCACCACCAGCAAGATCGCGTCCGCGAGTTGGCAGTCGGTGCTGGAGCCTCGTCTGCTCAATGTGCTGCTGGTCAAGCCGGAAAAGATGTCTGCTGCAAGCCTGTATTCCTATTCGCAGCATTTGCGCGATAACCGGCAGAAAACGCTGCGTTATGAAATAGCGATGTGGTCCAAGGCCACCTATCCTGCGGCGGTGCTGACCATGATGATATTGGCGTTGCCGTTCGCGTTTTCTCAGCGACGGCAGGGCGGGGTCGGCGCAAAAATATTTACCGGGATCATGCTGGGGCTGGCATTTTATTTTCTCGGCAGGCTATCGGCGCATCTGGGCCTGCTGAATGAGTGGCTGCCGGCGGCCAGTGCGCTGATGCCGACGGCGGTGTTTCTGGCTATTGCCGTGACGATGATTTGGTGGCAGGAGCGCCGTTGACGGCTGCTACGCCGGATTTTCTGTGGTGACAATGCGTGTGCCGGCGAGGCGGTCGTGCAGAAATTGCCGGTCACGATCCATCAGCGCCCACACGAAACCCAGTCCGCAGAGGGCGGTGCTGAACAGCGCAAGAGCGTATCGGCAAACGGCGCGCGCCGGGGTGACGGGCTTGCCATCGGCGGCGACCAGTCGTAGTCGCCAGGTTTTCATCGGCAGTGTTTGGCCCTTGCGCACCCATTGCCACACGTAGTATAACGCGCATAGCAGCAACAGCCAGACTTGCAGCGTGATACGTGCGGCGGTCGGATCCCATGTGCGCGTGAGCATGACTACCGGCAGCGCGCCGGCAAGCAGCAGCGCGGCGAGGATTAGTGCTTCGTAGATCAGGCTTAACAGCCGGCGCCGCAGGCTGGCGTTGGCGGCCGCGTGGCCACCCGGAATATCCGACAAGGCAATCACTTGCCCGGCGCGTCGGGCGTAACGGTATCCGGCGTGGCTTCGGGCGGCGTATCAGGGCGCGGCGTGGCGGATTGCTGCTGCCACTTCTGGCTGATTTCACGGCGCTGCGGCGGCGGCAGTTCCTTTAACTTCTGATACTTGGCGCGCGCGATATTGCGCTCTTCCGGCGTTAGTTTCGCCCATGTTTGCATGCGACCTTGCAGGCGCTGCTGTTCGTCCGGCTTCATCCGGGGGTAACGGTTGGCGATGGTAACCCACTTTTTGCGCCGCGTGGTGTCGAGCTGATCCCAGTCCGCGGCCAGCGGGCCGAGCACGTGTTGTTGTTGCGGCGACAACTCCGTCCACAGCGGACGCGCGGGCTTGCTGGTCTCGGATTTTTTTTGAGTTTGTTGCTGCGCGTACGCCGCCGTCGTGCCAAAGACACCTACAGTGACGAACAGCGAGACAATCAGCCGGGCTAACGTTAAGGCCGCTTTAACCACGAATCGATACTCCGGTCCAGATACGCGTTGATCGGCAATTCACTGGTGAGCAGACCTTCATCGATATCCGCGATCTCGCTGCCTTGCGTGCTGTATGAATGCCAGGCGATGGCGCCCGCCAGCGATACCAGTAACGCCGCCAGCACGCCCAACGCGCGCAGGTTGTGGCTGAACGGCTCGGAAACGCGGGCCATGCCTTGCGCGGCCCAACTCAGCACCCACAACCGGCGGGGTTCCGGTTGTTCGTTGAAGTGGGCGAGCGCTTGCTTGCGCACTTGCAGCAGTTTAGCGGTCGTAGCGGCATCGATTTGTTGCGTGCCGCCTTCGAGCAGCCCGGCAATTTTCTCTGCCAATTCATGGTCTTGTTGTGTGTTTTTCATAGCGTAATTCCAAGTTTTCGCAGGGCATCGGCGAGCGTATGGGTTGCTCTGGAGCAATGCGTCTTCACGCTTCCCTCGGAGCAACCCATGACTTCAGCCGCTTCCGCGACATCCATTTCCTCCCAGTAACGCAGGATGAAAGCTTCGCGTTGACGGGGGGGCAGTTTATGTAGACATTTTTCAATAAATTCAAGTATTTGTGCTCTTTCCAATTGTTTCAGAGGGGGGGCGGCATACGGCGACTCATTTTCCACGTCGAGGCTGTCCAATGGATCGTAATCTTCATCGGCGCTCCCGCCAACCAAAGACGATATCGGCGTAGTCCACGTGGAGCGTACTTTCTGCCGCCGGTAAAAATCCCGTATGGTGTTTTGCAGTATGCGCTGGAACAACATCGGAAATTCCGTGTTCGGTCGCACGGCATATTTTTCCGACAGTTTCATCATGGAATCCTGCACGATATCCAGTGCCACGTGCTCATCCCTTACGGCAAACATCGCCTGCTTGTAAGCCCGGCGCTCTACCTCCGCGAGGAAATCCGCCAGTTCCTTGTATGTAGCCAGTTCGGTTGCCTCTTATAGTTTTTCCCGCAATGGTGGGCAATGCTGCCGGCCTGACGGTGCTTGCTTCCCTGTTGCCTTTGCGAGCAGGCCGTTCGCGCGCATCTTAGCAAATCACCCATGCCGCGCAAGTAAGCCCGGAAAGCGCGGCTATCATGCTGTTTACACTATGGATTTACTTGACCGAAAGCAGCGCAGGCGGTAATGTTATGGGTTTCCGCTGTTCCCGCCGCGTTCCGGCCTCTTTCCGGATCGCCAAGGCTTTCGCCGGCGTTTCCGGCGTTTCATTTGGGGTTCCGTTTGTCATGCAACTGACTGGTGCAGAAATTGTTGTGCGCTGCCTGCAGGAAGAAGGGATCGAACACGTGTTCGGTTATCCCGGCGGTGCGGTGTTGTTCATTTACGACGAGTTGTTCAAGCAGGACAAAGTCAAACACATTCTGGTGCGTCACGAGCAGGGCGCATTGCATGCCGCTGACGGCTACGCGCGCTCGACCAACAAGGTGGGCGTGGCGTTGGTCACCTCGGGACCCGGCGTGACCAACGCCGTGACCGGCATCGCTACGGCGTACACCGATTCGATCCCGCTGGTGGTGATTACCGGGCAGGTGCCTACCTACGCCATTGGCGAAGACGCCTTTCAGGAATGCGATACGGTCGGCATTACCCGGCCCTGCGTCAAACATAACTTTCTGGTGCGCAATGTCGAAGATATCGCGATCACCATCAAAAAAGCGTTCTACATCGCGTCGACGGGCCGGCCCGGTCCCGTGGTGGTGGATATACCCAAGGACGTGACGGCGGCGAAGACGGAATTTTCTTATCCCGCCAGCGTCAGCATGCGTTCATACAACCCGGTGACCAAGGGCCATCCAGGGCAGATCAAAAAGGCGATTCAATTGCTGGCCGGCGCGCAGCGTCCGATGATCTACACCGGCGGCGGCGTGATACTCGGCGAAGCGGCGGCGGAGTTGACCGAGTTGGTAAAGAAGCTGGGGTTTCCCTGCACCAATACGCTGATGGGCTTGGGCGGCTACCCCGCCACCGACAAGCAGTTTGTCGGCATGCTGGGCATGCACGGCACCTACGAAGCCAATTTGGCGATGCAAAACTGCGACGTGCTGTTTGCCATCGGCGCGCGTTTTGACGACCGCGTGATCGGCAACCCCAAGCATTTTTTCGACCCGAAACGCACGATTATTCATATCGACGTA
The DNA here is from genome assembly GCA_963924885.1 of uncultured Burkholderiales bacterium. Lineage (GTDB taxonomy): Bacteria > Pseudomonadota > Gammaproteobacteria > Burkholderiales > SG8-41 > UBA5216. The sequence goes on from CAWUUY010000050.1 coordinate 7,335, forward strand.
GATCCCTCATCGATTTCCAAGCGTGTGAAAGTCGACGTGCCCATCGTCGGCAACGTGCGCGATGTGCTGAAGGAATTTAATAAGCAGCTCGATGCCGTCAAGACCCACATGGACGGCCCGGCGCTGAAAACCTGGTGGGCACAGATCGAAGAATGGCGCGGCCGCGATTGCCTGAAGTATGACCGTGCCAGTGCCATCATCAAGCCGCAATACGTGGTGCAAAAACTCTACGAGATCACCAAGGGCGACGCCATCGTGACGTCGGACGTCGGTCAGCACCAGATGTGGGCGGCGCAATTCTACAAATTTAATAAGCCGCGGCGCTGGATCAATTCTGGAGGGCTGGGTACCATGGGCTTTGGTCTGCCGTCGGCGATGGGCGCGCAAATGGCCAATCCGAAAGCGACGGTCGCCTGCGTGACCGGCGAAGCTTCAATACAGATGTGCATACAAGAGCTATCGACCTGCAAGCAATACAAATTGCCGATCAAGGTTGTGATGCTGAATAACCGCTACATGGGCATGGTGCGCCAGTGGCAGGAGTTCTTCCACGGCAATCGGTATGCGGAGTCGTACATGGATGCGTTGCCGGATTTCGTCAAACTGGCGGAGTCCTACGGCCACGTCGGCATTCGCATCGATAAGCCGGCGGATGTCGAGCCGGCACTGAAAGAAGCCTTCGCGCGCAAGAAAGATTTGGTGTTCATGGATTTCCAGACGGATCAGACCGAAAACGTTTACCCGATGGTTCCCGGCGGCAAGGGGCTGTCTGAAATGATTCTGGTGTAATCATGAGACACATCGTATCGGTATTGCTGGAAAACGAAGCGGGCGCGCTGTCGCGGGTGGCGGGATTGTTTTCCGCGCGCGGCTACAACATTGAATCGCTGACCGTGGCGCCCACCGAGGACGCCACGCTGTCGCGTATGACCATCGTCACCAGCGGCTCGGATGAAGTGCTGGAGCAGATCACCAAGCAGTTGAACAAGCTGGTCGATGTGGTCAAGGTGGTGGATCTGTCGGAAGGCGAGCACATCGAGCGTGAGCTGATGTTGGTCAAATTGCGCGCGGTGGGCAAGGATCGCGAGGAAATGAAGCGCATGTCGGATATTTTCCGCGGGCGCATCATCGATGTCACCGACAAGGATTACACCGTCGAACTCACCGGCACCTGTTCCAAACTCGATGCGTTTTTGAAGGCCATCGACAGTTCGGCGATACTGGAAACAGTACGCACCGGTGCTTCTGGCATCGGGCGTGGCGACAGGGTTTTAAAAGTTTAATAAAAAAAAAGTTACAGTAATTAGTGGCGGGGCGCTGCAATGGCCGCCTCGCGTCTTACGTATCCAACGAGGGGAAATCTCATGAAAGTCTATTACGACAAAGATGCCGATCTTTCACTGATCAAAGGCAAAAAAGTAACCATCATCGGCTACGGCTCGCAGGGTCACGCGCATGCGTTGAACCTCAAGGAATCCGGCGGAAAGGTCACCGTGGGTCTGCGCAAGGGCGGCGTGTCGTGGGACAAGGCCAAAAAGGCGGGCCTCACCGTGAAGGATGTCTGTGAAGCGGTGCAGGGCGCGGATTTTGTGATGATGCTGATGCCGGACGAACATATCTCCAAGGTGTATCGCGAAGACGTTGCGCCAAATATCAAGAAGGGCGCCACGCTGGCGTTCGCGCATGGCTTCAATATTCACTACGGGCAGGTCACGCCGCGCGAAGACCTCGACGTGGTGATGGTGGCGCCCAAGGCGCCTGGCCATACCGTGCGCGGCACCTATGCACAGGGTGGCGGCGTGCCCATGCTGATTGCGATACACCAGGACAAGTCGAAAAAGGCGCGCATCATGGCCATGTCGTACGCGGCGGCCATTGGCGGCGGCAAGGCCGGCATTATCGAAACCACATTCAAGGAAGAAACTGAGACCGATCTATTCGGTGAGCAAGCCGTGTTGTGCGGCGGTTGCACGGCGCTGGTGCAAGCGGGCTTTGAGACGCTGGTGGAGGCGGGTTACGCCCCCGAGATGGCGTATTTTGAATGCCTGCACGAATTGAAACTGATCGTCGATCTGATGTACGAGGGCGGTATCGCCAACATGCGTTACTCGATTTCGAATAACGCCGAGTACGGCGACTTCACGCGCGGCCCGCGTATTGTCACTGAAGAAACCAAGAACGAGATGCGCAAGATTCTCAAGGAAATCCAGACCGGCGCCTACGCGCAGGAGTTCCTGCTCGAGAATCAAACCGGCGCCACCAAGTTAAACGCCATGCGTCGTATCGGCAAGCAGCACCAGATCGAGGTGGTGGGCGGCAAGCTGCGCGACATGATGCCGTGGATCAAGGCCAATCGTCTGGTGGATCAGTCGAAGAACTAGGATTCAGTTGTCAGGATTGAGGATTGAGCGACCGCACGATGCGGGTTGGCTCAATCCTTGATCCGCAATCCTAAATCCTATGCCGCCCTATCCCCACCCCCTCATCGCCCGCGAAGGTTGGCCGTTTATTGCGCTGGCGCTGGTGGCGGCAATAGCGATTCACGTTTACGCGGGTTGGGCGTGGGCGCTGTTTCCGTGGCTGGTCGTGGCGTTCATGATCCAGTTTTTTCGCGATCCGCCGCGCGCTATTCCCGCCGATCCTTCAGCGGTGATTTCGCCCGCCGATGGTCGCGTGGTGGTCGTCGAGCGAGCGCGCGATCCCTATCTGGAACGTGATGCGCTCAAAATCAGCGTGTTCATGAACGTGTTCAACGCGCACTCCAATCGCAGTCCAGTGGACGGCGAAGTGCGCAACACCTGGTATTTCCCTGGCAGTTTTCTCAATGCAGCGCTGGCCAAGGCGTCGCTGAAAAATGAGCGTGCCGCGCTGTGGATCAAAACGCCCAACGGCGCTGATGTCACCTGCGTGCAAGTGGCTGGGTTGGTGGCGCGGCGTATCCTGTGTTACGCCAAAACCGGCCAGAGGTTGACGCGTGGCGAACGTTTTGGTTTTATCCGGTTTGGGTCGCGCGTCGATTTGTATTTGCCCTTGAACGCCACGCCGCGCGCAGTGGTGGGCGACAAGGTGTATGCCACGGAGACGGTACTGGCGGTGTTGCCTGAGCAACCATGAGCTACGACGACAAGAACAGCAAGCAGTTCATCAAATCACGCTTCGGGCGGCGCGGTATTTACTGGCTGCCGAATATGTTTACGCTGGCGGCGTTGTTCTCCGGCTTTTACGCCATTGTGCAGGCGATGAACGAGCGCTTTGAACTGGCCGCAATGGCCATCTTCGTCGCGATGGTGCTCGACGGACTCGATGGCCGCATCGCGCGCATGACACGCACGCAAAGCGACTTCGGCGCCGAACTAGACAGCCTGTCGGACATGGTGTCGTTCGGTGTCGCGCCGGCGCTGGTGGTGTACACGTGGGCGTTGCGCGATTTTGCGTTTTCCAAGACCGTGCCGGTGCTGGGGCCGTGGCTATCCACCAAGCTGGGTTGGATCGCGGCGTTCATTTTTTGCGCGTGCGCGGCGCTGCGGCTGGCGCGGTTCAATACCAACATCGATATTGTCGATAAACGCTATTTTCAGGGATTGCCCAGCCCCGCCGCCGCGTGCGTGATCGCTGGCATGGTGTGGGCATTCAACGAGCACCAGATCAAAGGGGTGGACGTGAAGTGGCTGGCGTGGGCGCTCACCGTGTTCACCGGGCTGACCATGGTGTCCAACTTCAAGTTTTACAGCGGCAAGGACATCAATTTGCGCAAAAGCGTGCCGTTTTCCGCGCTGGTGGGCATCGCCATGGGCGTCGGTGCGCTATTCATTTTTGCTCACACGTTGCCGGAATTGTTGTTTGCGGTATTCGTGATTTACCTCCTCTCCGGCTACGGCTTGTGGATATGGGAGAAGCTCAGAAAACCACCCGCTTCGCCGCCGCCGGCAGCCGCTGCCTGAGTCTGACGGTGGCCTGACTTGCGTGACGCGGGAAAAGTCTTTATATTTCCTGTCATGCGTTACTTTTCGCAGGCCATTGCGGCATCTGCCTTTCGGGCAAACTCGCTGCTTCTTCTGTCCAGCCTTCTGCTGGCCGGCCTGCTGCTGCGCGCAAGCGCAAAATAAACTTATCCCACATTTGCGGTCCCCCAGGCTGACGCCCAACGTCAGATTTATTTTTTCGCCTTGGTTCGCTGTGTTCGTCTCGGCGACGAGCATCCAGGGCAAGCAGCAACGGAGAACATCATGGCTAAAGAAAAACTCATCATATTCGATACCACCATGCGCGACGGCGAGCAAAGCCCCGGCGCATCCATGTCCAAGGACGAAAAAATCCGTATCGCGCGGCAACTGGAGCGCATGCACGTGGATGTGATTGAAGCGGGTTTCCCCGCGGCCAGTGACGGCGATTTTGATTCGGTGCAGGCAGTGGCCCGTGTCATCAAGGACAGCACGATCTGCGGCCTCGCGCGAGCTAACGAAAAAGATGTGCGCCGCTGCGGCGAAGCGGTGCGCATTGCACGCTCGCCGCGTCTGCACACGTTTATCGCCACCTCGCCGATTCACATGGAAAAAAAGCTGCGCATGGAGCCGACGCAGGTGGTCGATCAGGCGGTGCGCGCGGTGCGCTGGGCGAGCGAGTACACCGACAACATCGAGTTTTCGCCGGAAGACGCCGGACGCTCGGACATCGATTTTCTGTGCCGCATCATTGAGCAAGTCATCAAGGCGGGCGCGACCACCATCAATGTGCCCGACACCGTTGGCTACACGCTTCCGGAACAATTCGGCGGCCTGATCAAGACGCTGCGCGAGCGCATACCGAATTCCGACAAGGCGATCTGGTCGGTGCATTGCCATAATGACCTGGGCCTCGCCGTCGCAAATTCACTGGCCGCCGTGATGCACGGCGCGCGCCAGGTCGAATGCACCATCAACGGCTTGGGCGAGCGCGCGGGCAATGCGTCGCTGGAAGAAATCGTCATGGCGGTGCGCACGCGGCAGGATATTTTCACCTGCGACACCGGCATCGACGCCACGCAAATCGTGCCGGCTTCGAAATTGGTGTCGGGCATCACCGGCTATCCGGTGCAGCCGAATAAGGCCGTGGTCGGGGCGAACGCGTTCGCGCACGAATCCGGCATTCATCAGGATGGCGTGCTGAAGCACCGCGAGACTTACGAAATCATGAGCGCGGAATCAGTGGGCTGGACCACCAATCGGCTGACGTTAGGCAAGCTGTCCGGTCGCAATGCGTTCAAGACGCGCCTGCACGAAATTGGCATCGATCTGGAATCCGAGGAACTGCTCAACGCCGCGTTCAAGCGCTTCAAGGATCTGGCCGATAAAAAGCGCGAGATCTTCGACGAAGATTTGCAGGCGTTGATCTCCGAGGAGGAAATCGAGCACATCGAAAACGAACACTGGCGGCTGGTGTCGTTGACCGCGCACTCCGAGACCGGCGAGCCGCCTTACGCAAAACTGGTGGTGACCGAGGCCGGCAAGGAGCGCACATGCGAATCGCAGGGCAGCGGGCCGGTCGATGCCGCGTTCAAGGCGGTGGAATCCGTTGCCAACAGTGGCGCGACACTGTTGCTGTATTCGGTGAACAACATCACCAGCGGCACCGATTCACAGGGCGAAGTCACCGTGCGTCTGTCGAAGGAAGGCCGTATCGTCAACGGCCAGGGTGCGGATACCGACATCGTGGTGGCCTCCGCCAAGGCGTATATTAACGCCTTGAACAAGCTGTATTCCAAGCTTGAGCGCGTGAATCCGCAGGGATTTTAAGTATTTGTTTTTTTGACAGTATTTTTATTTTTTGCTGTGGCGGACATACAAAATCGCGCTGACGAAAAGCACCAGCGTCAGCGCGATTTCGATGCCGGCCAGTTGCGCCGATAAGCCTTTGTCGGAATACGCGCGCACCACGCCTTCGACAAAATACACGATGATGAACAGCGTCATCCAGCGATAGGTGTAGACCTTGCCGCGCAAAATGCCAAACAGCGGCACCAGCAGCGGCAACACTTTCAACACCAGCCACGAACCGCCCGCGCGTTGCGGTGCGAGCCACAGCTCCCATGCCAGGCACAGCCCGACCAATGCGATAAGACTGGCGCTGGCGATGGCGTTCAGCGTGCGTAAGCTCACGCGTTCACGCGCGCGCCAAGTTTCACGGCGGTGTGCGCGAGCCGCCTGCCCAGCGCGATACACAGCTTGCGCTCGTGCTCGGTGATGGCTTGATCGCTGGAGACGCCAGCGGTGTGGCTTGCGCCATAGGGCGTGCCGCCGCTGGTGGTGTGGAGCAAATCAGGCTCGCTGTAAGGTATGCCCACGATCAACATGCCGTGATGCAACAGCGGCAGCATCATGGACGTCAAGGTGGTTTCCTGCCCGCCGTGCATCGACGAGCTGGAGGTAAACGCCGCCGCGGGCTTGCCTGCCAACGCGCCCTTGAGCCATAAACCGCCGGTGCCATCCCAGAAATATTTCATCGCTGCTGCCATATTGCCGAAGCGCGTGGGCGAACCGACGGCGATGCCGATGCATTCTTCGAGGTCTTTGAGTTCCGCGTACGGCGCGCCGCTGTCGGGCACGGCAGGTTCGGTGGCCTCGGCCACGCTCGACACGCGCGGCACGGTGCGCACACGTGCTGTCACGCCATCGACTTGCTCGATGCCGCGCGCGACCCATTGCGCCATCTGCCTGACCGCGCCGTGATGGCTGTAATACAGAACCAGGATTTCACTCATGGGCATTCATGAAAGTAGTCACTTGGGTATTATAACGAGACTGATACGCTTGAACGGATGATGACGGTGCGTAAACTGCGTAAATTGCTGTCGCGGATGGATGAGCTGGTGCGGGTGGTGGCGCGGCGCTTTCAGGAGGATCACGGCCTGCAAACCGCGTCGAGCCTGACGTTTACCACGTTGTTGTCGCTGGTGCCGATCATCACCGTGGCGCTGACGATGATCACGGCGTTTCCGGTGTTTCAGGGCATGTCGGTTGCCATCGAAAGTTTTATTTTCGACAACATGGTGCCGGAATCCGCCGAGGCCATCGAAAAATACACCGAGCAGTTTGTCGATAATACCGCCAAGCTGACGGCGTTGGGCGTGGCGTTTCTGGCGGTGACCTCCATCATGTTGCTGATCACGATTGATGACGCGTTCAACGATATCTGGCGCGTGCGCCGCGCGCGACCAATGTTGCAGCGCGTGCTGATTTACTGGACGCTGATTACCGTCGGCCCGCTGCTGATGGGCGGCAGCCTGTCATTGAGTTCATGGCTGATGAGCGCCTCGGCAGGCTGGGCCAAAGGCATACCCTACGCCAACCTCACGCTGATCAAATTCTCGGCCATCACGCTGACGTCGATGGCGCTGGCGCTGCTGTATTTCGCCATGCCTACTCGTCCGGTGAGAATCAAGGATGCGCTGATCGGCGGCGTACTCGCCGGCGTGGTGTTCGAACTGACCAAGCAGGGATTCGGTTTTTACATCACGAATTTTCCGACCTATAAGCTGGTTTACGGGGCGTTTGCCGCCGTGCCGGTGTTCCTGATGTGGCTGTACATTTCCTGGGTGGTGGTATTGCTGGGCGCGGTGGTGGTGGCGGCGCTGCCGGAGTGGCGCCAGCAAACCATACAGGGCCGTCTTGCGCCCGGCAGCAATTTTGTCTATGCGTTACAGGTGCTAAAGATGTTTTGGCAGGCGCAGCAGCGCGGCGAGGTGGTGACGGTGCCGCAGCTTCACGCCAACCTGCACATCCGCTACGAACGTATTGAAGCCATCCTCGACACCATGCAGCGGGCGTCGTGGATCAATCGCGCGCTGCCGTCGGGCTGGGTGCTGCGTCGCAACCCCGCCACCATTGCCGTGGCGGATGTGTACAAACTGTTTGTGTTTGATCCCGAGCTGCCCGTGCTGGGACCGGAGGAACAGCCCGAACTCGTATCGCTGGCGCGCGCCTTTGGCAATCGTATCGGCGATGGCGCGGAAATGTCGGTGGCGAATTTATTCGAGGTAGGGGCCGCGGATCCCGCGAACGAGAAGCGGAGGGTGGTGCAGGATTAGCGCCGGACGGGTGTCAGTTTCGGGTCTTGACCACGCCCGACGCCGCCGGCGAAAAGTCCCACTGCTTCCACGCCACCAGCACCATGTTCGGATACTCCGAACGACCGAGGCTGCCGTTGTAACGTCCCAAGGCGCGGTAAAGATCGCCTTTTTCGATGTCGATGTAGTGGCGCAGAATGACACAACCAAAGCGCAGATTGGTGCGCAGATGAAACAGGTTGTCGTCGTTGCCGCCGATGACCTTGATCCAGAACGGCATCACCTGCATTAACCCGCGCGCGCCGGCGGAGGACACCGCGTACTTGCGAAACGCGCTTTCGACTTGTATCAGCCCCAGCACCAGTTGCGGATCGAGTCCGGCGCGCTTGGCCTCGTAATGCACGGTGACCAGAAATTCTTCGCGCAGTGTTTTGTCGGGGATGCGCCGCTCGAGTTTGTGCGACATGGCGTCGAGCCAGGCGCGCGCGTCGGTCGGTGTGGAAAACGCCAGAAACGGAACGGACTGATCGGAAACCGCCTTGTTCAGCGCCGCGCGAACGCTGTCGGACATCGGCTCGTACATCTGATTGCCGCCGGTAGCTTGCCCTGTGGCAAGCAGGAAAGCGGCGACGGCTAGTTTTCGGGTTAGTCCTTGCATGTATTTGATTTTACATGACTTATTATATCGTTCAAGCCTACCTGTGACGCGGTGGCCTCAGTGCGGCGCTGGTATTCCACCTGCCCGGTTTTTAGGCCCCGCTCGCCCACCACGATGCGCTGCGGGATGCCGATGAGCTCGATATCGGCGAGCATGGAGCCGAGCCGGTCTTCGCGATCGTCGAGCAGCACGTCGAGTCCGGCGGCCTGCAAATCGGCGTAGAGTTTTTCGACGGTCTCTTTGACCTGCGGGCTTTTTTTCATGCCGATGGGCACGATGGCAAGGTCGAAGGGCGCGATACTGGCCGGGAAAATCACCCCGCGTTCGTCATGATTCTGTTCGATGGCGGCGGCGACCACGCGCGTGACGCCGATGCCGTAACAGCCCATTTCCATGATCTGCGATTTGCCGCCTTCGTCGAGAAAGGCGAGGTTCAGCGCCTTGGAATACTTGGTGCGCAATTGGAAGATATGACCGACTTCGATGCCGCGGCAGGTTTCCAGCTCGCCCTTGCCGTCGGGGCTGGGGTCGCCCGCGAGTGCGTTGCGTATATCGGCGAATAGCGGCTCGGCAAAATCGCGCCCGATATTGGCGCCGGTGTAGTGATGATCGTTGTCGTTGGCGCCGATGATGAAGTCAGCCATCGCCGCGACAGCTCGATCAGCGATCACCGTTCCCTTGAATCCGACCGGGCCGAGCGAACCCGGTTCCGCGCCGAAGGCGTCTTGGATGGCCTGCGGTGTTGAGAACGTAACTGGTTGTTTTAATTGAGGTATTTTTGAGGCCTTGATGAGGTTCAATTCGTGATTGCCGCGCACCATGAGCAGCACGGGCTGCCCATCCGCGCCATCGACCACGACGGCTTTCACCGTGCGTTGCGCCGGCACTTTCATGAAGGCGCACAAGTCGGCGATGGTTTTCACGCCGGGCGTGCGAACTTTGTGCAGCGGATGCTGCGGCGCTGCTCGCGTTTCCTTGGGGGCGACGGCTTCGGCGAGTTCGACGTTCGCTGCGTAATCCGAATCCGGGCAATAGGCAATCGCGTCCTCACCGGAATCGGCGAGCACATGAAATTCATGCGAGCCGGTGCCGCCGATGGAGCCGGTGTCCGCCGCCACTGCGCGGAACTTCAACCCTAGTCGCGTAAAAATGCGCGAATAACAGTCAAACATTTCACGATAGGTGGCCTGCAAGTCTTCATACGAGGTATGAAACGAGTATGCGTCTTTCATCACGAACTCGCGTCCGCGCATCACGCCGAAGCGCGGGCGGATTTCATCGCGAAACTTGGTTTGTATCTGGTAAAAATTCAGCGGCAACTGGCGGTAGCTTTTGACCTCGCGGCGCACCACGTCGCTGATGACTTCTTCGTGCGTGGGGCCAAAACAGAAATCGCGCTGGTGGCGGTCTTTCATGCGCAGCAGTTCCGGGCCGTATTGCTCCCAGCGGCCGGATTCGATCCACAGTTCGGCGGGCTGCACGGCGGGCATCGACAGCTCAATCGCGCCGCTGCGGTTCAACTCTTCGCGAATAATGGTTTCGACCTTGCGCAATACGCGCAGGCCCAACGGCATCCAGGTGTAAACACCGCTGGTGAGGCGTTTAATCAGCCCGGCGCGCAGCATGAGTTTGTGGCTGATGACTTCGGCCTCGGAGGGGGCTTCTTTCAGCGTGGAAATAAAAAATTTGGATGCGCGCATGGCTGCTATGTGTCGGAAAGTCTAAAAAAAACGTATTCTACCGGACTAGGTAAATTCTTCGGGATATACAAGCAATCATGGGCATCTCAGGCAGTTGGCGCATCCGCAAGCCATCGGAGGACGCCGAGACCGTTTACATCAGCGAGAAATTCGGCGTGCGTTCGCTGCACATCGGCAGCGACACCGTGCAAAGCGCCATGCGCATTGGCGCGCCCAACGATCTGGAGCTGTCGTACACGCGCAGCATGATGGGTTTTTTGCTGTTCAACGACCATCCGAAATTAGTGCTGATGATCGGCTTGGGCGGCGGCTCGGTGGCGAAATTCATTTATCACCGCATGCCATGGACCACCCTCCGCGCGATTGAGTTGCGCGAGCGCGTGCTGACGGTGGCGCGCCGCTATTTTGATGTGCCGCCGGACGACACGCGCTTTGAAGTGATACTCGGCGATGGCGCGGAATTCGCCAGCCGCCCCACGGTGTGCGCCGATCTGGTGGTGGTGGACGGATACGATGGCGAGTCGCATGTCGAGGCGTTGGCCACCACCGCGTTTTACCGCGATTGTCATGAGCGGCTGAACACCGGCGGCATGATGGTGGTCAACTTGTGGGGCGGCGACCGGGAGTTCCACGACACGCTAAAACGCATCGAGTCGGCGTTTCCGGCCGGCACCTTGTGCCTGCCCGCTGAAAAGCCCGGCAATATCATCGTTTTCGGCTTTCGCAGCGCGCCGGGAAGCCTCGAATGGTCGGTGCTGGACGAACGCGCCGCCGCGCTGGAGCCGCGTTACGGGCTGGGCTTTGCCCGCTTTGTCGAAAGCTTGCACCGGATGAACCGGCATGACGAAAAATATCTGTTGATTTAGGCAGTTACCCGCGCTTTCATTCGCCGGTAATTTGTGGAAGAATCGGCGCAACTAACGTATTGATGGGGTCGTGATCGTGATAGACCGCGATGGGTACCGCCCCAATGTAGGCATCATTCTTTGCAACGCAAAGAATGAAGTTTTTTGGGGTAAAAGGGTGCGCGAGCACTCCTGGCAGTTTCCGCAGGGCGGCATCAATCCGGGCGAGTCGCCGGAGGTCGCTATGTATCGCGAACTGCATGAAGAAGTCGGGCTGCGCCAGGAGCACGTCAAAATCCTAGGCCGCACGCGCGAATGGCTGCGCTATGAGGTGCCGGAGCGCTGGTTGCGCCGCGATTGGCGCAGCCATTATCGCGGGCAGAAACAAATCTGGTTTCTGCTGCGCCTGACGGGGCGCGACAACGATGTGTGTCTGCGCGCGTCGGAAAAGCCGGAATTCGATGCCTGGCGCTGGAATGACTATTGGGTGCCGACCGAAGCGGTGGTCGAGTTCAAGCGCGACGTGTATCAGCGGGCGCTGGCTGAACTTGCGCGCTTTCTCGAGCGCCAGAACGATGCGCGCGTAGCCCATGCGCGTCCTCGCCGCGCGCAGGATCGGGCGATCCGGCAGGAACCGTGAATTCCCTGGCGCTTCAGACGATGCAGGCGCCCGCCAACGTGAGACAAAGCGGAACAATGGCGCCGACAATAGTTATATACTATCAGCGCCATTGATTTTTTTCATTTGCGCCCATGATTCCGGTAGCGCATTATCTTGGTTAACCTCATTGGTTGTTCTATTGGAAGTTCTGCGTGTCGTTGCGGGGCGCGCGCACTGTGTCATGGCTTACACGGAAGTCGATTTTCTTAAAGGAGATTCATATGCAGCTCAAAGGTTCGAAAACCCACGGTAATTTGAAGGCCGCCTTCGCCGGCGAATCCCAAGCCAACCGCCGCTACCTCTACTTCGCAGCGAAAGCCGACGTGGAAGGCCAAAATGACGTGGCAGCGCTGTTCCGTTCAACCGCCGAAGGCGAAACCGGGCATGCGCACGGCCATCTGGAGCACATGGAAGCCATTGGCGACCCGGCGACGGATCTGCCGATCGGCAGCTCGCGCAATAACCTGAAAGCCGCCGTCGCGGGCGAGACGCACGAATACACGGACATGTATCCGGGTATGTCGAAAACCGCGCGTGACGAAGGTTTCGGCGAAATCGCCGACTGGTTCGAAACACTGGCGAAAGCCGAGCGTTCACACGCGAACCGCTTCCAGAAAGCCCTGGACGGACTGGCTGACTGATACGGCATGTAGTTTGTGACGGAAAGAGGCGCGTGTGCGCCTCTTTCTTTTCTGATGCTGCAACGATTGAAAGTTCCATAAAAATGACAAAAACCTG
>CAWUUY010000051.1:0-21624 GCA_963924885.1 uncultured Burkholderiales bacterium
CCGGTGCTGCCGCCGAATCAACTCGCCGATTGCACGGCAGGCACCTACGGCGCGTTTGCAGTCATGACGGCATTGCGTCACGTCGAAGTCAGCGGCGGCGTCGGGCAGGTGATTGATTTGTCTCTGCTTGAACCGTTGTTCACCTTCATGGGACCGCAAGCCGCCAGCTACAAAGCCGGCGGCAAACTGCGCGAACGCACCGGCAGCCGCTCCACCACCGCCGCGCCACGCAATGTGTATCGAACGCGTGACGACAAATGGGTCAGCATGTCGGCCTCCACGCAGGCGATGACCGAACGTTTATTCCGCGTGATTGGTCGCGCCGAATTGCTTGATGACCCGCGCTACCGAACCAACGCCGAACGCGTGAAACACGCTGCCGAGCTGGACGCCATCGTCGGTGACTTCATCGTCAACATGACGCAGGCGGAGAACCTGGCGTTCTTCGACAAACACGACGTCACCGTCGGCCCGGTCTACGATATCGCGCAGTTCGTGCAAGACCCGCACGTGCTCGCGCGTGAAATCGTCGCCGAGTATCCGGACGACGACATGGGCATGATTCCGATGCATAGCGTGGTGCCGAAAATGTCTGGCACGCCGGGTGCCATACGCACACCCGCGCCCAAGCTCGGCGAACATAACCGCGAGATACTCGGTGGGCTGGGCCTGAGCGACGCCGAGATACAATCGCTCACTGATGGCGATGTGATTTACGCTGGGCCGCAGCGCAAGAAATAATCTTTTTTATCGACAGGAATCCCATCATGAACCGTGAACAACCCGTCTGGCGTTCGCTGATGTATTGCCCGGTGAACGTCGAAAAATACGTCGATAAAGCCCACACGCGCGGCGCCGACGTGATTCAGCTTGATCTCGAAGACAGCGTGCCGCCCGCCGAAAAAGCCGGCGCGCGCAAGCTGGTCGAAAAAGCAGCCGCCCGTGTGCGTCGCGGCGGCGCCGATGTGGTGGTGCGTTTTAATCAACCGCTGTCGCAGGCAGTGCGCGATCTCGAACACTCGATCTGCCCCGATGTCGATGCGCTGGCCTGCACCAAGGTCGCCGGTGTCTCGCACATTCAGTTGCTCGACGAACTGGTCAGCGAGCTCGAAGAAAAACGCGGCATGACGGTGGGCCACACCAAATTCATCGCCATGATCGAAACCAGCGAGGCGTTTTTCCACATCCGCGACATCGTGCGCGCCTCGCCGCGCATCGCCGCCTGCAATATCGGCGGTGAAGATTTCGCCCTCGACAACAATATGCAGCCCACCGGCGAAGCGCTGTTTTACCCCAAGCAGCAAATGATCTTCGCCGCCAACACCGTGGGCATCGTGCCGCTGGGCTTCATCGACAGCATCGCCGGCTTCGGCGACTGGGAAGTCTTTCGCAAAATGGTGCGCCGCTCGCGTGATTTTGGTTTTATGGGCGCGGGCTGCATCCACCCCGGCCAGGTCACCATCGTCAATCAGGAATACACACCCAGTGAAGCCGAAGTCGAGTACGCGCGCAAAGTCATCAAAATGGATCAGGAAGCCGCCGCATCCGGGCGCGGCTCATGGTCGCTCGACGGCAAAATGATCGACATTCCGATCATCGTGCGCGCGCGCAAACTGATAGCGCGGCATGAGGCGATCAAAAAGCGTGAGTCGAGCAAAATGGCGGCGATGGAGTATCGGGCGTAGTTCATGGCGGCGAAGATTTTCGACTTTCCAAACCATGCCAAAAAAACTCAAAGTCGCCGTCACCGGCGCAGGACTGAAAAACAGCCCCGACGGGCGCGAGGGCTGGGCGGCGCGCGCGCATTTGCCGGCGCTGAAAAAACTCTCGGAGATTTACGATCTGGTCGCGGTTTGCACCACGCAAATGGAAACCGCGCGCAATGCGGCGCGGCATTTTGATGTGCCGCATGCGTTTGATAACGTCGATCAGATGCTTGAGGCGCTGCCGGAAATCGACGTGGTGTGCGTGTCGGTGCGCCCAGTGCATCACTACAAGGTGGTGTCGGCGGCGCTGCGCGCGGGCAAGCATGTGTATTGCGAACAGCCGCTGGGAATTTCGACTTCCGAGGCGCGCGCGATGACAGTGCTGGCCAAAGAGGCCGGCGTGCGCACCGTGATCGGCCACCAAAGCCACTACGAACCCTCCACGCGGCACATGACGGAGCTGGTGCGCGAGGGTTACATCGGACGGCCGCTGTCGTTTAACCACACTTACTTTGTCGGCAATTACATTGTACCGCGTCCGTCGCACCGGCAATGGCTGTTCGACGCCGACATGGGCGGGCATCCCGGTTATCGCAGCGGGCACAGCCTTGACCGGCTGCATAGTGTGCTGGGACAGGATGTCACGTCGATCTGCGCCGACATGGCAGTGCAGGTGCCGGAGCGTATTGCGGTGGATACCGGCGGTGTGATCCGCAGCAATCAGGTGGACAGCATGAATTACCTGTTGCGCATGGGCGAAAATGGTGGCAACTGCGTCATGGGTACGATGCAAACTTCGTTTGCCGCGTGGTACGGCACCGGCAATCACTTCGAGGTGTACGGCACCGAAGGCATGCTGATGCTCGGCACCGGCGCCACCCCCGCGTGGGACAAGCACACCGGCGAAGGCGATCCGTCGCGCGGCGAGCTCAAGCTCTACGGCGCGCACGCCAATATCCGCCAATACGTCGCCAACCCCACGCCGCCGGAGCGCCTGCAAAACCAGTATCAAGAAATCAAGATTCCGCAAAAACATTTTCACGTGCAGGGGCTGGAGCGCGGGCGCGGCACCTATCTTGTCGCCGAGACCTGGCACGCCTTCGCGCGCGCAATCAACGAGGGGCATGAATGCAGCCCCAGCTTCAAGGATAAGCTTAAGATTCACCGCGTGTGGGACGCCGCCGAGGCGTCGGTGGTCAAGCGCGGGTGGGCGACGGTGGATTACAGTGGGATTTCATAGCGGCACGAGAACTTTAACAACGTTTTTGCAATAGTGTTTTAAAAACCAAAACAAGGAGCAACCATGATCTACGAAATGAGAACCTACGATTTGAAACCTCGTTCTTTGCCCGAAGTCGAAAAACGTTTCGGCGAGGCCTATGAAAAACGCAAAGCCTATTCGCCGCTGGCAGCGTTCTGGCACACCGAAATCGGGCCGCTGAATCAGATTATTCACGTGTGGCCGTACAAGGATCTCGAAGAGCGCGCCAAGATTCGCGCGGCGGCGGTGAAGGACGGTATCTGGCCGCCGCCCACCACCGAATTCATCGACAACATGCGCTCGGAAATTTTCATGCCGTTTTCGGTCTCGCCGGAAATGAAGCCGGGCAAAGTGGGGCCGTATTTCGAGATGCGCACCTACACCCACGCGGCGGGCGATCTGTCCAAGCTGCGCGCGGTGTGGGAAAAGGGCGTGCCCGAGCGCCTTAAATACAGCCCGCTGTGCGCGGCGTGGTATTCGGAGCTCGGCGGGCTGAACAAGTTCGTGCATATCTGGCCCTATCCGTCGCTCGACGCGCGCAACGCCACGCGCGAAAAGGCACACGCCGACGGTGTATGGCCGCCCAATGCCGCCAAGCTCGGTCTGCCCGGCTACAACCTGGTGCATCAGGAAAACAAAATACTGATGCCGTCGGCGTTTTCGCCGTTGCAGTAAAGCATGCGCTGGAACCTGATGTGCGCACTGGCTTGCGTCGGCGCGCACGTCGGCGCCGCTGATACCGTCTTCCCGTCGCGCCCGATACGTTTCATCGTGCCTAACGGCGCGGGCGGCACCACTGATCTGGTGGCGAGGTCGGTGGCGCCCAAGCTCGCCGACATGCTGGGCCAGCAGGTGGTGATCGACAACCGCCCAGGTTCTGGCGGTATTTTAGGCACGGAGATCGTCGCCAAGGTCGCGCCCGATGGCCACACCTTGTTGATGGGCACCATCGGCAATATCGCGATCAGCCCGGCGCTGTACCGCAAACTCGCTTACGACTCGCTGCGTGATTTCGCGCCCGTCACACTATTGGCCTCGGCAGCGTACATGGTGCTGCTGCATCCCTCGGTGGCGGCAAAGTCGATGAAAGAACTCGCAGCCCTTGCCAAGGCAAAACCCGGCGCGCTGAATTTCGCATCCGCCGGCAGCGGCACCGGCTCGCATCTGGCGGCGGAATTGTTCAAGTCGATGGCCGGCGTAGACATGGTGCATGTGCCGTACAAGGGCGGCAGCCCGGCGATGACCGATATGATCGCGGGCCAGGTGCAGTTGATGTTTAACGGCATTCCGTCGTCGATGCCGCATTTGCGCAGCGGCCGCGTGCGCGCGCTGGCCGTCACCACGGCCACGCGCTCCGCTGCCGCGCCGGAACTGCCCACCATTGCCGAGGCCGGATTCCCCGGCGCGGAATCAACCTCGTGGACGGGCATCCTGGTGCCGGCGGGCACGCCCGCGCCGGTGATCGCCAAGCTCCAGGGCGCGGCTGTCAAAGCGCTGCAAGCTCCAGATGTGGTGACGCGGCTGTCGCTAGACGGCGCGACCCCCGTCGGCAATACACAGGCGGAGTTCAGCGCTTATATCAAGAGCGAGTTGGCGAAATGGGGCAAGGTGGTGAAAACGTCCGGCGCCACCGCGCAGTAACGCCAGCCTACGGCCTCTGAAACTTCAGTACAAACTCATCGTTCGGCTGCGCGGGCTTGGCCACGGGCTGGCTGCGCGAGTCGGCCGGGTTGCGCAGAAAATTAACCTCGGCCACCAGCTTGAACCCGGCGGCTTCCACTTCGCGCCGCAGGAAGGCTTCTTCAATGACGTGCAGGCTTTTGGATTCGCTGATGCCGGTGCCGGGCTGGCCCGAGTGATCGGCCACCACCTAATAGCCGCCCGGCTTCAGCTCCTCGAACACCGCGCGGTTCAGCCGCGGGCGATCGGCGCCGAGCCAACCCAGATCGTGATAGTTGAACATGAACGTCACCAGATCCAGCGAGCCTTTCGCATCCGGAGGCAGCAGGATTTCGTACGGCTGCACACTCAGGGTTAGATTCTTGCCGCTATAAGCTTTAACCCGATCCTCGAAACGCCCCTTGTTCGTGTTCTCCATAAACTGCTGGGTGTTATGCGCGATCACGCGCCGATTCCCAACCACCATGCGCGCCAGCATTTCAGCGGTGTAGCCCGCCCCGGCGTTGACATCCATCGCGTGCATGCCGGGCCGCGCGTCGATAAACGCAAACAATTCGCGCGCCTTGCGCCGCACGTCGTTGGTTTTATCGGCTTCGCTGCGATCCTACGCGGTCAACATCGCGTTGACCTGATCCGCGGTGAGCGACGGCGCTTGCGTGGCGCACCCGGACAGCCATGAGGCAATTACAAGGATGGCGGCCAAGCAGTAGTTGTTTCTGACAATCATGGTGTTGACTCCTCTTGGTGATGCTACCTTGGCCAGGAGCAGAAAGGTTACGGTTTGGACGCCGGCGGCTTGGGTTTATCCACCGCCTGCACCGCCGCGCGCCAAGCCTCGATACCGCCAATCAAGGTGAGCGCGCCCTGATAGCCGCTTTCATACAGGATACGCGTTGCATCGCGCGCGCGCGCGTCATCGGTGCCGTACAGAATCACCGGATCGATTTTCGGCAGCTTGAGGCTGTCGAGCCGCGTCTTGAATTCTGCGAACGGCACACTCATCGCGCCGGGCAAATGGCCCTGATCAAATTCAGCGCGCTCGCGCACGTCGATCACCACCGGCGGCGGCTTACCTTTCATCAGCGCGACGGCATCCTTGACGGAAACCTCGGGCCCGCCCTTCAGGCCGTGACTGGAAAAGACCAGCACACCGACCATGATGAGAATCGGAACCAGCCACTTGCGACCCATGACGCGTTTCCTCTGCTGGTTAACTAGGGACGACTATTTTAACTGGCCCGCTGCGCTTGCGCCGCCGCGCGCACGGGCTATTCGCGGTTCACGCGCCGGAGAAAATCTACCGTGCGCACAAGGTCGCCACCCAGCGCGTCATGCACGCTTTCCAGAAACGGGTAGTGGGGCTGTAGGCCATGTTGCTCGCGAGACCGACGTTGTTCGGCGGGCCACGCTTCCAATCCAGCGCACGCTCCGCGTCACGGTAAATCCGTTCACGTTCGCGCATCAGCACGGCGGCGGAAATTTCCTTGTGTGCATACCGCGCGTACAGCGCCTCAACGGCGCTATAGACATCGATGGTCGCGTGAGTCAACCACGATTGTGCTTCGGCATAGTGGCGTATTGCGCGATCCTCGCGCGCCTTCGCGCCGTATTTCTCGACGCTCAACGCGACCATCGCCTTGTAGGTGATGAGCTCGCACAATGCCTCCTCGAGGCCAAACGGCAGATCGAACTGGTCATGGCAGTCTTCGTGGATTACCAAATACAAAAAGCGGCCGAGCTTGCCTTCCAGCATCATCGACGTGACCGATGCGCCGATCTCCCCCGCGGCCTCCAGCTCGGCGTAGAACACGTCGTCGTCGCCGGCAGTTTCGCGGCATTCACGCTCGGACGCCACGCGCACCCAGCGTATGGCTGGGCCTTGATACGAATACGGCAAGGTCCATTTCGGCGCTTGGCCGCACGACCGGTAACCGCCGCGCTCGGCGAATACGTCCGTAAAGTTGGCCGTTTCGTTGAAGCCGATTCGTCGTTCGAACGCGCGCACCTCGCCGAGAAACGCATTCCATTCAGCAGGCACGCGGGGCGCAGGAATGATCCATTCCTGGAGTTGCGCGCAGGCGCCGATCAGCGCGGCGGATAGCAGGACAGGCCAGACGACAAGAGGGCGCTTATACATAATTTTATTGTTTTTATTGTATTTTATGTGGGTATGCCACGCACGAAAAACACCCTCGCGCGCGGCACGGGCGCACGATTGCGGGTGCAACCCGGCTATTTCACGCCCGCCGCGCGCAGCCGGTTGGGCTTGCCCGCCTTGTAAAGCGCCAAACGGGCGCGGGCGTTCTTGCCCTCGGCCTGGTCAAAATCGGGTACCGCTAGCGCCTGCTGCTGGCACTGCACCGCTTCGCCGTAGTCGCCGGCTTCCGCGTACGCCGCAGCCAGCGTATCGGCATACGAACCGTTTTTCACTGCGTCAGTTCACACGCCTTCATCGCCAGGTCAATCGCGCGCTTGCCGTTGCGCAGCTTGGCATCCGGTGCGCTCGCCAGCAACCACGCCGCGTTGTCGGCGGCATCCGCGTCGTTGGCATCCAGCTTGACCGCCTCGTTGAAGCTCGCCAGCGCTTTTTCGTATTCGCGTTTGTCCATCAGCACATTGCCGCGGTTACGATGATACAGCGCGCGTTTCGGATTGATTTTAATGGCCGAATCGTAATCCGCAATCGCCAGATCGAGATCGCGTTTTGAGCGATACGAATTGCCGCGATTATTGAACGCTTCACGATACTGCGGATTGAGCTTGATCGCCTCGCTGTAATCCGCGATGGCGCGGTCGTAATCTTTCGCGGCGTTCCATTCCACCGCGCGATTGAAATACACCATTGATATGTTTTTGCTCTTGGGGCCCGCCTCAATGGCGCGCGTGCAGGCGGCAATGGCCTCTTCGCCCTCCTTCTCCTCGCAGGCTTTGACGTCGGCGGCGGCTTGCGCGTACGCCTGCGTTGCAAACATCACGCCCGACAGCACCGCAGATAACACGCCCAGATTCCGGATGCTTGGATACATTGCCATGCTGTCCATGTGTGTCCTCCCCGTAAGTGGCGCGGCTTGCGGGTGCGCACGCGCAGGTGGCTACGCTATGGCCTGTGCATATTCGCTACTGTAGCACCGAGTCGCTGACGCCGCGACTTCACGCGCGGACGGATCACCGGCGCCCAACGACCGAGATCGGATTTGGCTTTCCATTGCGGCGTGGTCGGCAAATCAGGCTGGTCTATCAGGTACAGCGCCGAATACTGGAGCCATCCTTGGGGCGCAGCCTCCGCATCGCGAAGGCGGATCACTTGATGCACGCCCGGCACTTGCAGGATATTGGGAATGTGTTTGGTATCGTAAATCTCGTTAAAATCTTTTTCATCTTCGGGGCCGATTTCGAAGGTGACCATTTAAAAATACGGCGCGGCGCCTGCTGTTTGCGTGCTCATGTCTGATCCTTGCCCGAACGTTTATCGAATCATCCCCAACGCCATAATCAGCGGCAGCGTCAGCCAGAACAGCAGCGTGGTCCAGCCGACGATCAAACCCGCCATGGCGGAATCCAGTTTAAAACGATCCGCCAGCAGCAGCGTGGTCATCATCGCCGGGGTGGCTGCTTCGACCACCGATGCGTACTGTGCCTCCCCCATTTGCGGGAACAACGCACGCGCTGCCAACCACACCATCACCGGCATCACCAGCAGCTTGACCAACGCGGCGGTGAGAATCTCCGGGCGCGGCGTCAGGTTGCGCCACGGAATTGTCAGGCCCAGCACGAACATCACCACCGGGATCGTGGCTTGCCCGACAAACTGCGCGGCGGACACCAGCGGCGCGTAGGTCAGCCCGAGTTGCTGCGAGGCAAAGCCCAGTGCGAACGCCCACAGCGGCGGCATCGTCACCAGCACGCGCCACACCGACGGGTACGATACGTTGTTTTCGTGCGAACCCAGCCGCGTGGCGATCCACACGCCCAGGCTCCACACCAGCGGCATGGTCATCACCACGTCGTTGTAGATCGCGTAGCGCGTGGCGTCGCGGCCAAGAAAAAATATCAGCACCGGCGCGCCGACGTTGAAGGTGTTACCCCACATGCCGCCGATCACCAGCACGGCGCGCGTCGGATCGGACAGATTACGCCCCAGCGGCGTGCAATACAGCAACACGTACAGCAACGCGCCAGATAACAAGGTGCCGATACCCACCAGCAGCGGCACCGATAGCAAGTTGAAGGTAATCGGCGTGGTGGATGCCACCGCGAATAACACGCACGGATAAAACACGTACATCACCACGCGGTTCAGTTGCGTGCGCAACACATCGGGCTGCGCGTCGGCGAAAATGCGCGGCCAAAAAGCGCCCGCCGCCACCAGCATGCCGAGCGGCAGCATGACCTCGATCATCAGGCCGCGCAGTTGAATGAAATATTCCATGGGAGAGCCGACTGTAGCGGAAATTCCGCCGCGAATCGAGAGCATGGGGATCTCGCAACTATCGCGCAACAGGACGTTTACGAATCCGCCGCGATGCGCTACGCTGGCCGCTATCGAAACATACATTGTGAGGCCGCCATGACCGTCATCCGCCCCCTGCTTGCGTTACCCCTGCTGACACTGGCGCTGCCCGCCGCCGCACATCATCCGATGGGCGGCGCGACGCCTGCGACGCTGACGCAGGGCTTGTTGTCGGGCCTCGGGCATCCCGTCATCGGTTTCGATCACTTGTTGTTCATCGTGGCCGTGGGTGTGGCGTGTTATTGCTTCGGAAGGCGCATCGCGACTATCGCGGTGTTTCTCTTGAGCGTGGCTGCCGGCACGCTGATGCATCTGCAAGCGCCCAGCGTGCCTTACGTCGATGCGGGGGTGGCCGTCAGTCTGATCGTGCTTGGCGTACTGTTTTTTCGCCGCAGTGATTTTCTGAAAAGTTCCGCCGCGATGGCGCTGTTCGCCGTCAGCGGCCTGGCGCATGGTTATGCGTACGGCGAAGCCATTGTCGGCGCGGAGACCACGCCGCTGCTGGCGTATTTAAGCGGATTCACCCTAATGCAATTTACTATCGCGCTCAGCGGCTACGCGCTCGCGCGCTACATCACGTCTCAAAAGCCGGCGCTCGCCTTTTTCAAGACGGCAGGCGGCGCACTGGCTGCAACGGGCGCGGGATTTCTGCTGTTGGCGTTCGCGGCGCAGTAACCCTCAGTCCACCACAAACAGCTTCGCTCCCACCGGCGCATACGAGCGATGCGCCTCAGCGTTGTCCGCCACCTGATAGCTCATGCCGGGCTTGAGGATAAACGTGCGTCCATCCTTGAGCTCGGTGTGCAGTTCGCCCTCAAGACACAGCAGAATGTGTCCCTTCTCGCACCAGTGATCGGCCAGGTAGCCGGGCGTGTAATCGACCCTGCGCACGCGAATGTCGCCGAAGTTCTGCGTGCGCCAGTACGCGACGCCAGTTTCGCCGGGGTATTCGACGGGTTCAACGTTGGCCCAATCGACCGTGCCGAAGGGGTAGCCTGACATTTTCATGGGTGCTCGCTTTCATTGCCTGGTTGCATCAAACAGTGCCACTTTCCCGACCGCGTCGATCCACGCCTCCAGCCCGCCTTCAAGCGGACGCACCTTGCGGTAGCCGTGGTTCATCAGGATGCGGGTGACACGCGCCGTGCTGGCTTCGCTGGGTCAACTGCAATAGACGACGATATGATGATCGGGCGACAAGTCGCCCGCGTTGTGCTCGGGCGCGGTGATATTCACCGCCACTGCGCCGGGTATGCGGCGCGGATCGATTTTGCGCGCGGTGGACGAGCGCGCATCCAGTATCACCATCGGCGCGGCGCTTTGCCTCAGTGTTTTCAATTCATCGGCCGGGATGCGCGCCATGCGCATCACGCGCACGAACAACCAGCGCTCTGCCCACTTAGCGGCAATATAAAAACCCACGGCCAGCGCCAGCACCGCAAACGCGAGCGAGCCCATTTCAGTCAACCACCGGATCAAGCTGTCCACCTGCGTGTGGAAAATCATGCCCAGCGCAACCGCCACCCCCGCCCACAATAACGTGTCCAGCGCGCTGTAGATCAGAAACGCCGGCAGCGCGAGCCGCATGGCGCCGGCCACCGGCGGCGCGACCGTTGAAAATCCGGGAACAAATTTCGCCACCAGCAGCGATGACGCGCCCCAGCGCTCGAACTTGGTTTCGGTTTGCTGCACGCAGGAATCGGGCTCGCTGGACATGCGGCACAACACACGTAACACGCGATAGCCCGCGGTGGGTCCTGCCGCGTACCACGGCAAATCGCCGAGCAGCGAACCGGCCACGGCGGCGAGCAGCACCAACGCCAGCGATAACTGCCCGTCGCGCACCAGCGCGCCCGCGACGATCAGCGTCGGCAGCGCGGGCATGGGCAATCCCGCCTGCGTCAGCAAGACGTTCGCAAACACCAGCAGCAGACCGTATTGCGCGAGCAGGCTGACCATGGATTCCATACGACACTCCGCTTTGTTCGGGCGGCGAGAACAGCACGCCGCCGCCGCCGCAGTGGAGTCAGTATAATCGTCGCTCTCAAACTCGCATCAGCGCCACATACCTTTCGGGAGAAATAATGTTTAAAAACAAATGGTTATGCTGCGTCAGCGTATTGGCATGCGCGTTTGCCGGTAACGCCGTCCCGCAAGCGCTCGTGCGTGATGCGGCAAGCACGTATCCGAATCGGCCGATTCGTTTTGTGGTGGCGTTCGCGCCGGGGGCATCGACCGACATCGTGGCGCGCATCGTCGGCGCGAAGCTTTCCGAAGCATGGGGACAAAACGTGGTGATTGAAAATCGCCCCGGCGCGGGCGGCAACCTCGGCACGCAAACCGCCGCGCGCGCCAATCCCGACGGCTACACCATTCTGATGAACAGTTCCGCGTTCGTGGTGAATGTGAGTCTGTATGCCAAGCCCGGTTACGCAGCGGCGGATTTCGCGCCCATTATTCAGGGGCCGACCACGCCGAATCTGATTTCGGTGCATCCGTCGGTGAAAGCCAACACCTTGCAGGAAGTCATCGCGTTCTCGCGGGCAACGCCCACCAGCTACGCCTCGTCGGGCACCGGCACCACGCCGCATCTGGATGCCGAGTTGATTTTCAGAGCGATGTCGAAGGTGGACATCACGCACGTGCCATACGGCCCGGCGCAGGCGGTGACGGCAGTGATGGGCAATCAGGTGCCGATCGCCTCGACCTCGATGCCGCCGGCGGTGCCGCATGTCAAAGCCAACCGCATAAGGCCGATTGCCGTGACCACCGCGAAACGTTCCGCGATTTTGCCGAACGTGCCGACGGTCGCCGAATCCGGCTTTGCGGGATTTAACGACCACACCTGGTTTTCGTTTTTCGCGCCGGCGGGCACGCCGCCCGCCATCGTCAACCGGCTGAACAGCGAGATCAATCGCGTGATGCAGTTGCCGGATGTGAAAGAGCGCCTCGATGCGTTGTCGCTGGAATTCGCGCCGAACACACCGGCGCAGTTCGCCGCGGTGATTCGCGAGGAGATCGCGCGCTACGCCGGGATGGTGAAACAATCCGGCGCGAAGGCGGATTGACCCATGCGCGACGTTGATGTCCATACCCTCACCGATGCGGTCATCGCCTCGTTCGGCAAAAGCAGTGATGCGCGGTTTCGGTTTCTGATCGAAAAGCTGGTCGCGCACCTGCACGACTACACACGTGAAACCAAACTCACGCACGACGAATGGAAAGCCGCCATCGATTTTTTAGTCAGTGCCGGAAAAAAATCCGACGACGCGCGCAATGAGTTCATGCTGACCTCGGATGTGCTCGGGCTGTCGTCGCTGGTGGATTTGCTGCAAACGAATCAGGGCGCGACCGAGCGCAGCGTGCTAGGGCCGTTTCACGCCGACGGCTCGCCGCCCCTGCCGGTGGGCAGCGATTTAAAACGCAACAATACGGGCGACACCTTGCTGGTGCGCGGGCGCGTGCTCGACATCGCAGGCAAGCCCATCGCCAACGCCACGCTCGATTTCTGGCAAGCCGCCGCCAACGGGTTTTACTGGCAGCAGGACACTACGCAGGATAAAAACAATCTGCGCTGCACAATGGTCACGGGCGCGGATGGTGGTTATGCCTTCACCACGGTGCGTCCCGCGCCGTACACCGTGCCCTACGACGGCCCGGTGGGTGATCTGCTGCGCGCGGGCGGACGCCATGCTTGGCGGCCTTCGCACCTGCACTTTATAGCCAGCGCACCCGGCCATGATGCGCTGACCACCGAAGTGTTTTTCGCCGACGACAAGTATGTCGATGAAGACGCGGTCTTCGGCGTGCGCGAGTCGCTGGTGGTCAAACCCCGGCCCGCGACGGACGCCGATGCGCGCGCGCATCATCTGACGCTGCCGTGCGAGGTGGTTGAATTCGATTTCAAATTACAGGCCGCAACATGACCACGCTGACCGGGCAACTGATCGACAAAGTACTCGCTGTTAAATACGACGCGCTGCCCGCCGCCGCCATCGACATGGCGAAGCAGGTGACGCTCGACGGCATCGCGGTGATGCTGGCGGGCGCGACCGAGCCGCTGGGCCTGGGGCGCATCGTCACGCAATACGCCAAGGACAGCGGCGGCAACCCACAGGCCACCGTGATTGCGGGCGGCTTTAAAACCTCGATGGAAAACGCCGCGTTCGCCAACGGCACCATGGCGCACGCGCTGGATTTCGACAACACCTGGTACCCGCTGAATCATCCGACCTCGCCGACGCTGCCCGCGATAATGGCGATCGCGGAACATCACAACCTCGGTGGCAAGAAGATGATTGAAGCCATCGCCGCCGCGTTTGAAGTGCAGGGCCGCCTGCGTATGGCGTCCACGGGGCTGGAAACCGGCTCGGGGTTTCACAAACCGGGCACCACCGGGCAATTTGGCGCGGTCACTGCCGCGGCAAAGATGCTTGATCTCGACCGGCGGCAGGCGCTGATGGCCTTCGGCATCGCCGGCTCGCGCGCGGGCAGTCTCTCGATCAACACCGGCAGCATGACCAAATCGTCGCACTCGGGGCACGCGGCGCGCATGGGCGTGGAGTGCGCGGTACTGGCGAAAATGGGTTTCACTGGCAGCGCAGATGTGTTCGGGCCGAAAGGATTTTTCGATACGTTTTTGTTCGGCAAGGCCGAGCCGCAGTTATTGATTGAAAACTTCGGCGCGCCCTTTCGCATGGTTGATCCGGGCGTGGGCTTTAAAAAACATCCGTCGAATTATTTCACCCATCGACCGATAGACGCAGCGCTGATGCTGCGCGAGCAATATCAGGTCAAACCGGAACAGATCGCCAAGGTGGACGTGGTGTTTCCGCGCTTTGAGTATGTGAACCGCCCGCAACCGGAAACGGGCCTCGATGGAAAATTCAGCGTGCAGTACACCACCACGGTGGCGCTTCTCGATGGCGAGATCACCGTTGATTCGTTTAACAACGAACGGCGTTTCGCGCCGGATGTGGCGGCGCTGCTGCCGAAAGTGACGCTGCATTTCGACGACAACATCCCCAACGATTTTGACCGCATGCACATCGACATGACGGTGACGCTCACCGATGGCCGTGTGTTGAAGCAGCGCGTGGATAAACTCTCAGGCTGGGTGGGTTCTCCACTCACGCGCGAGCAGCGCATGAAAAAATTCCACTCGTGCGCGAAGCGCGTGCTCGACAAACACGCGGCGGATCGCGTCGTCGCTATTGTGGAAAACCTTGATGCCCTAGCGGACGCGGACGAGCTGATGACGCTGCTGCGTAATGGGCAGTAATTACGTAAGTACATGTTTCTAAACACTTTTATATATGGCGGTTTATGAGC
The DNA here is from genome assembly GCA_963924885.1 of uncultured Burkholderiales bacterium. GTDB lineage: Bacteria > Pseudomonadota > Gammaproteobacteria > Burkholderiales > SG8-41 > UBA5216. The sequence continues at coordinate 14,489 of CAWUUY010000051.1, forward strand.
AGCGAACTGGAGAACCTGAAAAAATGGATCGGCGAGCACGAGTCCAGCGTCGATTACGTCACCGTGCCGTTTGTGGAGCGCATGTCGGCAACACTCGATCGCAACGACCCGATGCCGAAAGCGGGCGACGTGCTGCCCATCGGCTGGCACTCGCCGCTGTTCCCGCGCATCGTGCGCACCTCGCAGTGCGGGCCGGATGGCCACCCGGCGCGCGGGGATTTTCTGCCGCCGGTGCCGCTGCCGCGCCGCATGTTCGCGGGCAAGCGCACCACGGTGCTGGGCGAGCTACGCATCGGCGATGAAGTCAAACGCGTCTCCACCATCAAGGACGTGACGATTAAAACCGGACGCAGCGGGCAGATGGTGTTTGTGATGGTGAAGACCGATATCACCTCGCCGCGCGGCTTGGCCATCAGCGAGGAACAGGACATTGTTTACCGGCAGGAACCGGACCCCAACGCGCCCCCGGCACCGGCACAGCCCGCGCCCGCCACGGCGGTGTGGAAAAACATCGTCACGCCAAACGAAGTGATGTTATTTCGCTACTCCGCGCTGACGTTTAACGGCCATCGCATTCATTACGATCATCCCTACGTCACCCAAACCGAAGGTTATCCGGGGCTGGTGATGAACGGCGGGCTGACCACGCTGCTGGCGTATGAACTGGCGCGCACGCGCGCTAAGTCCGGCATCAAGTTCATCAGCTCGCGCAATGTGCGCCCGATGTTTGCCAACCGGCCGATCACGATGTGCGGTGAGCCCGCCGCCGACGGCAAAAGCGCCAAGCTGTGGGCGCAGGACGATACCGGCGCGCTCGCCATGAGCGCCACTGCGGAGTTTGTGTAATGGCCGGCGGGCCGCTGGAGGACGTGCGCATCGTCGATTTGACCTCGGTGGTGGTGGGGCCGCTGTGTACGCAAATCATGGCCGATCACGGCGCGGATGTGATCAAGGTGGAAGCGCCGTCGGGCGACATCGTGCGCTCGCTCGCGGGCAAGGGGCGCAACCCGAATATGTCGAGCAAGTTTCTGCATCTGAACCGCAACAAGCGCAGCATCGCGCTCGATCTGAAACAACCCGGCGGCTACGACGCGCTGCTTAAAATTCTCGCCACCGCCGACGTAATGGTATGGAACATGCGTCCACCCGCGATGAAGCGGCTGAAACTCACGTATGAGGACGTGAGCAAGATCAATCCGAAAATCATCACCTGCGGCATGTACGGCTTCGGTCAGGGCGGGCGCTACAAGGATAAGCCCGCCTACGATTCGATTATTCAGGGATCAGCCGGCTTTGCCGCGCTGTATCAGATGGCCACCGGCGAACCGCGTTATCTGCCGATGGTGGTGGCCGACCGCACGGTGGGACTGATCGCGGTGCAGATGATTTTGATGGCGCTGTATCACCGCGAGAAAACCGGCCACGGGCAGGCGATAGAGCTGCCGATGTTCGAGAATATGGTGAAGGCCACGCTCGAAGAACATATGTATCTTCGGACTTTCGTGCCGCGTGGTGACGAAAAAGCGGGTGAGATGGGCGATCCGCGTTTGGTCGATCCGCAATCGCGCCCGCTGCCGACCAAGGACGGCTACATTTGCATCTCCGCCAACACCAACGCGCAGGCGTTTGCGGTGTTTGACGCCTTCGGCAAGCCGGAGTTGAAAACCGATCCGCGATTGTGCAGCGTGGCGGCGCGCTTCAAGAACACCGCGCTGTTTTTCGCCACCCGCGCCGAAGGCCTCAAGCAAAAGACCACCGCCGAGTGGATTGACATCTTCGACCGCGCCGATGTGCCGGCGATGCCGTTCCAGACGCTCGATCAGATCATGGAAGATCCGCATCTGAAGGACATCGGTTTTTTCGAGACCATCGAACACCCGACCGAAGGCAAAATCATCAACATGAAACTGCCGAACAAACTGTCGCGCGGCGCGCGCCGCGATTTTCGTCCCGCGCCTCTGATCGGCCAGCAGACCGTCGAGATTTTGCGCGAGGCCGGGTTCTCGGACGCAAAGATTGCCGCACTGACGCAATCCGGCGCGGCAGTGGGCGGCGGCGCAAAGTGATGTAATCGTATGTCCCTCTGAGACGTTAAGGCATAATGCTTGTTACCGTTCCATTCGTTTTACCCCTCCACTATCGTTCAGCGAGGTTAGTCATGCACGTAATTTGGAAAAAACTTTCGGTAGCCTTGGCGTTCGCCGCGACAGTGGGCTTTGCAGCCACCGCGCAGGCGCAAAACAAGGATTTCACCCCCTCCGTCGGCCAGGAAGGCAAGGACGTGATCTGGGTGCCCACGCCGGTGGCGCTGGTGCAGAAAATGCTCGACATGGCCAAGGCCACCACCAACGATTACGTGATCGACTTGGGCTCCGGCGACGGCGTGACGGTGATCGCCGCCGCCAAGCGCGGCATCAAGGCGCTCGGCGTTGAATACAACCCCGACATGGTCGAACTGTCCAAGCGCAATGCACAAAAAGAAGGCGTAACCAAGCTCGCCGAGTTCGTACGCAGCGACATTTTTCAAACCGATTTCAGCAGCGCTACCGTGCTCACAATGTATTTGCTGCCAAGCCTGAATCTGAAACTGCGCTCGACCATCCTCAACATGAAGCCCGGCACGCGCATCGTTTCGCACGCCTTCACCATGGGCGAGTGGGAGGCCGATCAGACCGATAACGTGGAAGGCCGCACGGCCTACTTGTGGATCGTGCCGGCGAAAGTGGACGGCAACTGGCGCATCGAAGGCGGCGGCGATGTGACGCTCAAACAGACTTTCCAGAAAATCGAAGGCGTATCGAGCGGCAAGGCGATCACTGGCGCCAGCCTGCGCGGCGACGCAATTGCCTTCACCGTGGATGGTCGCGAGTACAGCGGACGTGTATCGGGGGACCGCATGGAAGGCTCGGTCAAGGGAGCGACCGCGGGCAAGTGGAGTGCGACGCGGGTAAAATAGCATTGGGCTACATTATAGTAAGTATTTGTTTTTATTGATAAAATAGCGCAGGCCCTCTGCGCTATTTTTTCGTCTTTATTCAACTGCAACGGGAGTACTCGGCATGTCTCAAGCATCACACGTAGTCATCGTCGGCGGGGGCATTATGGGCGGTGACATCGCCACCGTGTTCGCGGCAAAAAACTGGCAGGTTCACGTCATGAGCCCGTCGCCCAAAACACGCGATGCGCTCGGTGGGCGTGTCATCGCGGGGCTGCAAAAACTGCATGCCGACGCGGCACGCGCGAAAAATGTCGCCACCTATGCACGATTGGAGGATATCGCGTGGAACGACATCGATCTGGTGATCGAAGCCGTCACCGAAAACCTGCCGCTGAAACAAAAACTATTTGCGCAAATCGAAACACTGGCCAAGCCCGATACGCCGATCACCACCAACACCTCCAACTTTCTGATTGGCGCGGTAGGCCAGGGGCTAAAAACCGCGGTCCGCGTGGCAGGACTGCATTTTTTCATGCCGGCGCACCTGGTGCCCTTGGTCGAGGTGGTCAGCGCCGAAACCACCGACCCCGCGGTGGCGGCACGGCTGGAACAAATCATGAAGGATGTCGGCAAGGCGCCGATTCGCGTCAACAAGGACGTGCCCGGCTTTGTCGGCAACCGCCTGCAACTGGCGCTGATGCGCGAGGCGATGTGGATGATCCACGACGGCGTCACCACCGCCGAGGGCATCGATACCGCCGTGCGCCAGGGCTTCGGCTTTCGCTTCGTGGCCTGCGGCCCGTTCCGGCAAAAAGAAATGTCGGGCTGGGACACCCACTACGCGGTGTCCACCGCACTCTATCCGCTGCTGCACAACGAAATCGCGCCGCCGCCGTTTTTCAAGGAGATGGTGGAACGCGGTCACGTCGGCATGAAAGCCAAACACGGTTTTTGGGAATGGACTGATGAATCCGTTGCAGCGGAAAAAGCGCGAATCGAAAAAGCGCTGCAGGCGGGCTTTGCCATACTGGAGTCCGACAAGAAATCGACCTGACAACGAACGTCGAATGAGCGCAGGATGAATCGTTTCTTAAAAATTCTGCTATCGCTGCCGTTTCTGCTGGCGGCGGGCGCATTGGCCATCTACGCGCTGGGCGATTTTGTGATCGCGCCTTGGTGGTTTAAGCGCGAATTGCCGGTCTATCTAAAGACTCACATGAATTCGACCGGAGTCGTCGGCGAAGTGGCTATCAATCCGTTCAAACTCACGGCGGAAGTGCGCGATTTCGCCATGACAGAGGCGGGCGGCGCCGCGCCGGCGGTTGCGTTTGACCGGCTGTATGTCGATTTCGAGGCGAGCAGCCTATTCTGCCGTGCATGGAAGTTCGCTTTATCCATCTCGACGAGCAGTGCGATATCCGCGGCCAGATACTTGCGCTTAAAGGGGGCAACCGGGGCGCTGTAGCGCTTCAGTAGTGGCGTGGCGGCCTTGCGGTTGGCGTGCCAACGGGCCACCAGCCGGGTAAGCTGGGCGCGGCTGTAGCCGCTGGTGCGCCGCAGGTAGGCCAGCAGCACGCCTCGTTCGCGTTTATTTCGCCTGCGGTAATCGAAACGCGTGTGGCACTCGGCTCAGGTGCGCATACCGCTCAAGGTCATTCTCATACCCCGAAAACTCGACTTCACTATTGCCAGCCAGAAAACGCTCGATTTGCTCAATCGTGCGCAGTTTGGATTCGTCCATGTTGATGATCATCCTGGGATGATCAACCCAAACTCCAACCCCTCCTAAACTAACCCTTAAGGCTCATGCCTTGTTGGAAATACGCCAGCCGCTCAGGCACACCACGTTGGACAAGGCCCTTGTGTTACGTATATAAGTTTTTGTGTTACAAATAACCAGTTATGAGCGCACAATTCCTTACTCTCCGTTTGTCCGAAGCCGAATCGAGATTAGTCGAGCGCTTGCACGCGCAAACGGGTCTGAGTAAATCGGCGCTGGTAAAGCAGGCGCTCAATAATTTGTCTGCCGCGCATGAGGCGGCGACCAATGGTGGTTTGTTCGAACTCGGCGCCGCGTATTTTGGCCGGCATGGAGACGCTGCTCGCCAAACAACGCAAATAAAACGTATCGTTCGCGAGCGACTAGGTGTCAAGCGTACTGGCTGACAGCGGGCCGCTGGCTGCTTTGTTCAATCGCCGCAACCATTATCATGGACGCGCAGTCGATTTTTTTCAATCCCGCGGGGCGGGTCTGCGTTGCCATGCCACTTGGGAGGTGATTTCTGAGGTTATGTATTTCCTCGATTTTTCAGCCGCAGCCCAAGGCGATTTTCTGGAATGGTTGTACCATGGCCACTAGCGTGGCCTGATGCACATCGCGGCACTCGCGCCGGACGATTTGCCTGGCCTTGCCCGCATGATGCGCAAATACGCTGACCGGCCCATGGATTTAGCCGACGCTTCCCTTGTCTGGCTGGCGAACAAAAACGGAATTACCGACATTATTACCATTGATCGTGCTGATTTCTCGGTATACCGAACGAGCAAGCGGAAAGCGTTTCGCAATGTCTTTTCGGTTAAAGGATGATGCGGAAGCTCAAACTTGGGTCATATAGAAATAATATGGGGTCAGATTTGAATGGCACTTACTTAAGCCGTAAGTAATTGAATTCATATAGAAAAGACTGGCTCGATTCGAGTGACAAAGTGGCGTTGCGAAACAACCATCCATCACCCGAGGAGCCAGCCCAAATGCATCGTAAGCCCAGAGCGTGTGTGCGGTAACAACGATGTGTGCGCGAGCAAGCACGCCATAGCAATGCGTGTTCGTTCTTCAACCTGTTAACGGAATCGGCATTGCTCGATGAAGTCGAGTCGCTGTTGCCTGAACATCGCGAGCGACTGTTTCCGCCCACCGAAACACTGTCGATGTTTCTGGCGCAGGCGCTCAATGCGAATCGCTCCTGCCAGAAGGCCGTGAGCAACACGGCGTTGCATCGGATGGCGGGCGGCTTGCCCCCTTGCAGCACGCATACCAGCGCCTATTGCCGCGCGCGGCAGCGCCTGCCCACGCGGATGGTATGCACACTGGCGCGCTCCGCCGGGCAGCGAGTGATAGCACATGCGCCGCGTTCGTGGCATTGGCGAAATCGTCCGGTGCAGCTGGTGGACGGCACCACCGTCACCATGCCGGATACGCCAGCCAATCAAGCGGCCTATCCCCAATCGCACAACCAGGAACCCGGTCTGGGCTTCCCGATTTGCCGAACGGTGGGGATCATGTGTTTGGGCAGCGGCGCGCTACTCAATGCGGCGGTCAGTCCCTATCTAGGCAAGGGTAACGACGAACAGTCGTTACTGCGTTCGATACTCGATACATTGGTGCGAGGCGACATTCTGGTCGGCGACGCGGCGTTGCGCCGGATGTCCGATGCTAACTATTGGAATTGCGCGGAAATATCCGCTGCCGGCGTACTGGCCGCCACTGGCGCCGCCCGTCGCAAACACCGCACCCGCACCGTGACTGACGCGCCCTGCGCGGCGATGTCGGTGTTCTCCAACTTGGCGGTATTGCGCGACACCGGAAAATTCACTTGGTTTGTTTCCAGAAACGTGCGCATGACTTCGCCGCGAATGGCGAAATTCACGTTCTGCGGCAGGTCGCCCAGGCGCGCGGCCATTTTCAGCGCGTCGAGTTTGGAGACCACCACGCCGATCACGTTGCCGGCCTGGTCGAACACCGGGCCTCCGCTGTTGCCGCGTTGTATCGGTACCGAAATCTGCATCTGCGCCGGGCTGTCGCGCAGGCCCGTGGTGGAGCTCACGTGGCCGAAGCCGACGGTGGGATTGGAGCCGAGCACATTAACCAGCGGGTAGCCCACCACGGTAATCGCTTCTCCGAGCTTGGGCGTGATGTCGCTGCGCACGCGCGCGATAGTGGCAAAGCGCTTTTCCACCGTCAGCAGCGCCAGATCGCGCCGCGTGTCCGAGACTTGCAGCGTGGCCTTGTGCGCCATGTTATTTGTGTCGATGACTTCGTGCGCATCGCACTCGGTCACCACGTGGTGATTGGTCAGAACCTGTAGCTCGCTCACCACGATGCCGGAGCCGCTGGTGCTGCCGCGCGCCACCGGCTTGGGCGCTGGCTTGGCTTCCGGCGCGGGTGCGGGCGGTTGAGGCGCCAGCGCGACGCGCTGGC
>CAWUUY010000052.1:0-15954 GCA_963924885.1 uncultured Burkholderiales bacterium
CGGCACCAGTTGCGACAGCGCGCGCACGTCGCGCGCGGTGCGCAGATAATTCAGTGCCGCATCGTCTTCCACCCCTAGCCGCGCGAGCAGGCTGGCCTGGGTTTCGCCGCGTTGTACGCGCTCTTCACGCCAGAACGTCTGCGGCGTGCCGGTGGCCGGGGCGGCGACCGGCGACAAGGGGAGCGTCTCGACCACGGCGCTTTGCTCAATCCGCTCGGTGATGGTGTCCGGCGCAACGCCGAAGGCCGTGACCACGCCAGCGAACGGCAGCACCAGCGCCAAGGCCCAGCGGCGGAAGGCGGGCCGTTGAATCAGTCGGAGCAAGGGCCGCAACAGGGTTTGCGTTACAATCATGGCATTACCTTCCTAAAGTGCGCTTGAAGCATGATTTATTTAGGTTTTTTGTAGGGCAAAGCTTATCAGTACCACCTCGGTGGTCAACCCTGCGTTTCATATTGTGGCACAAAATCTCACCCAAAAGCATGAAAACCCCGCTAGAAACTCCCCTTGGCGCTCAGCTTGAAGTTATCCGCCGGGGCTGCGATGAGCTGCTGATCGAGGCCGAGCTGGTCGAAAAATTGAAGCGCGGCGTGCCATTACGGGTCAAAGCCGGGTTTGACCCCACCGCGCCCGACCTGCACATCGGCCATACCGTGCTGATCAATAAACTGCGTCAATTACAAGACCTCGGCCATCACGTCTTGTTCCTGATCGGCGATTTCACCGGCGTGATCGGCGACCCGACCGGCAAAAATGCCACGCGCCCGGCGCTGTCGCGCGACGACGTGGCGAAGAACGCGCAGACCTACACCGAGCAGGTATTCAAGATACTCGACCGCGACAAAACCGAGGTGTGTTTTAACTCGACGTGGATGGATAAAATGAACGCGGCGGACATGATTAAGCTCGCTGCCACGCACACCGTCGCGCGCATGCTGGAGCGCGACGATTTCTCCAAACGCTACAAGGGCAATCAGCCGATTGCGATCCACGAATTCATGTATCCGCTGGTGCAGGGCTACGACTCGGTCGCGTTGAAAGCCGACCTCGAACTCGGCGGTACCGATCAAAAATTCAATCTGCTGATGGGCCGCGAGCTGCAAAAACATTACGGGCAATCGCCGCAGTGCATATTGACCATGCCGCTGCTCGAAGGCCTCGATGGTGTCAACAAAATGTCCAAGTCGCTGGGTAATTATGTCGGCATCAACGAAGCGCCCAACGAGATTTTTGGCAAGCTGATGAGCGTTTCGGATGAGTTGATGTGGCGTTACATTGAGTTATTGTCGTTTGCCTCGATAGCAGAAATTAATCAACAAAAACAAATAGTCACGGATGGCGGCAACCCGCGCGACATCAAGGTGAGATTCGCCCAGGAAATCGTTGCGCGTTTTCACAACCCGGCGGCGGCGGTTGCCGCGCTGGCGGATTTTGAAGCGCGTTTCAAGCAAGGCGGAGTACCGGACGAGATGCCCGAAATCCAATTGCCGCAGGGTCTGCCTATGACGCAAGTGTTGAAGCAGGCCGCGCTAACAACCAGCACCGCCGAAGCGCAGCGCATGATCGAACAAGGCGGCGTCAAGATCGATGGCGAAAAAATCAGCGACAAGGCGCTCAAACTCGGCGCGGGCGTTTACGTGATGCAAGTCGGCAAGCGCAAGTTTGCGCGGGTGACCATCGCGTCATGAAGCGCGCGGTAATCGTCTGCTGTCTTGCGCTGCCCGCTGGCGCATGGGCGCAAGCAGCCTACCCTACCAAGCCGATACGCATGCTGGTCGGTTTCCCCGTGGGCGGCGGCGCGGATGTGGCCGCGCGCACGCTGGGGCCGCGCATGAGCGAGTTGCTCGGCCAGCAGATCATTGTCGATAACCGTCCCGGCGCGGGTAGTTCACTGGCGTCCGAAATGGCGGCCAAGTCGCAGCCCGACGGCTACACGCTGGTGTCCATCGGCAGCTCCCACGCGGTGAATGCCGCGCTGAATCCGAAATTGCCGTATGCCCCGGCGGCGGGTTTTAACGCGATTGCGATGGTGTCCACCGCGCCGGTGGTGATTACCGCGAACCTGTCGCTGCCTGTCAAATCGCTCAAAGACCTGATCGCGCTGGCCAAGTCGCGTCCCGGACAACTCAACTACGGCCCCGGTGGCGTCAACGGCATCAATCACCTTGCGGCGGAATTGTTGAAACGCATGGGCGGGTTCGACATCACGCTGATACCGTACAAAGGCGTGGCGCAGTCGCTACCCGCACTGATCGCAGGCGAAGTGCAACTGATGTTCGCCTCGCTGCCCGGCGCCATCGACCAGATCCGCGCGGGACGCATCCGCGCCATCGCGGTAACGTCCGCGAAGCGCAGCGCCGCCGCGCCGGACATCCCCACCGTGGCGGAGTCCGGCGTGCCGGGCTACGACGCACCCAGTTGGTGGGGTTTTTTAGCACCTGCCGGCACGCCGAACGCAATCATCACCCGCCTCAATGCCGACACCCTGAAGGCATTGCGCGCGCGCGACGTACATGAGTTGCTGATCCGGCAGGGTATGGATCCGGCGGGGAGTACGCCCGCGGAATTCGATGCTTACCTGCGCGCTGACATAGCGAAGTGGACGCGCGTGGTGCAGGAAGTCGGCATCAATGCCAATTAGGCGTCAGGAGCGCAAGCAATGATTTACATGGTTGACCACGTCTTCACCGACCCCGCGCAGGAACCGGCCTGGCACGAGTGGTATGCGGGCTATCTGAAAAAATTGCTGTCGGTGCCGGGCATCCATTCCACGCAGCGTTTCAAGGCCATCGGCCAAACCCCGGCGCGTTTTCTCGCCATGTACTCGCTCGACTCGGCGGATGTGTACACCAGCGAGGGCTACAAAAATATCGGCGGCGGCGGCAGCCAAAGCGCGCGTTTTCATCCGGTTTACCAGTTGTGGACGCGCAACCTGTTTGATGGCGCGGCGCGCGCGCCGGCGGTGAAAGAGGGACAACGGGTGCTGGCGCTGGACTGCGAAGATGCCAACGCACGTGACGCGCTGGGCGCGCTGAAATCACGGGAGCTGTGGCTTAACGCCGTCGGACTGCACCTGACCACAAAATTCCGCGCCATCGTCGTGCTGGACACCGGAGAACCCTTGCCTTCGATAGCGGGGAGTTTTGTCTACGAACCGTTTACTGCGGCGATGGCGAAGTAGTGAGTGTAGCGAACGCCGCTTGAATTCATGGCGGTGCGTTTTCTCTGCGCGCCTGCGTCCGGATTCGGTATATGCTTTCGTCCATCCATGCTTGGATCGGGGGAGCCATGTATACATTGTCCAGAGGTGCGCTCGTCATCGCGATAGGGGCTATTTCTGCGGCTATGCCCGGGGGAGCGTCCGTACAACAGAAATTTCCCGTCAAGCCGATCCGCATCGTCGTCGGCGTCACGCCCGGCGGCACGGCTGACATCATCGCCCGGCTGATGGGTGTGAAAATGACCGACAACTGGGGGCAGCCGGTGGTGATCGAAAACCGTCTGCCGGTGGTGGTAGCAAACACCATCGTGGCCAAGGCCAACCCGGACGGTTACACGCTATTGCTGGCCTCGCCCGCGATCGCGATCCGCGCGGCGATGTTCACCAACCTGCCGTACGACACGCTCAAGGATTTCGCGGGTGTCACCGAAGTTGGGTTTTCCAACACCGTAGTGGTCGTTACGCCTGACATGGGTGTGAAGTCAGTCAAGGAGCTGATTGCCTATGCCAATGCGCAGCCCGGAAAAATATTCTTTGCCACGCCCGCGGTCGGCGGCGCGGATCACATGAATATTGAACGGTTTCGTCTTGCCGCCGGTATCAAGGCGCAACACGTGGCGTATCGCGGCCCGCCGGAGAGTTTGATCGAGGTTGCCGCGGGACGCGCGCACTTTACCGACACGGGATTAACCGCTGCGATGTCCTTCATCAAGGATGGCAAGCTGGTGGCGCTGGTGCAGCGCGTTGCCGGATTGCCGGGCGTGCCGATCGCGGCGGACGTGATGCCGGAATGGGGGAGGATAGGCGCGCAGGCCCTGCTGGCGCCTGCCGGCACGCCGCTGGCGATCCGCCGTCAGATCGGCAACGAGGTGGCGCGCGTTTCGAATCTTCCTGATATTCGCGAACGGCTGAACGCCGTGTCATTTCAGGTGACGACCACCACACCCGAAGAGCACGAGCGTAATTTGCGCGCCGATATCGCGGCGTTCGCGAAGATCATCAAGGAGATTGGGCTGAAACCGAATTGAGTCGCGCAGGCGTGCATTACTTCCACGGCGACCGATACTTCGCCATGAACTTGCGGTCGATGCTGTCCTTCCACCGCCACACCCAGTTGCCGTGAAACGACAGCGCGCCCCATGATGCAATGGCGTGTGGTTCGCCAGTACTGATCAGCGCCAGCGTGCGTGCTTGCGGTGAGTATTCGATGAGTGATTCGCCGCGCAAAAAGCGCCGCAGATTTTCCGCCAGCGGCGGGCCTTGGCGTACGGCGTAGACGCCGGACTTCGGATAGTGCGCGCCTGCAATCGTTGCGCAGTCGCCAGCGGCGAAAATTTCGGCATGACTGCTTGACTGTAAGTATTTGTTTATATTGATAAATTTGTTTTCGTTCAAAGCCAGGCCGCTGCCCGTCAACCACGGTGGCGCGGCCGCGCCGGTGGCGAGAAAAATTACATCGGCTTCGATGCGCGCGCCGTTTTCAGCGATTAACGCGCGTGCTTCGACACTTGCCACACGTGTCGCGCAATGCACGGCTATGTGTTTGCGCGCGAGGTTGCGCGTGAGCGTCGCGCGCACGCCGCTCGCATGGTTTGCCAGTAGGTGCGGCGTGTCGGTCACTAGCACGTAATGAAACTCATGCGGCACAGGCAACTGCATCAACCGATGCTGCATCGCCAGCAGCATCTCGACGCCCGCTGCCCCGCCACCCACCATGGCGAGCGTGCGCGCCTCGCCCACGCGCGCGCGCGCGAGCAAGGCTTCCCATGCCGGGAGAAAATCCTGCACAGGTCTGACGGGCAGGGTGTGTTCCGCCGCGCCGGCGATGCCCTGCGCCGGTGGCGTGGAACCGACATCCATCGATATCGCGTCGTACGCCAGCGTCGAGCCGTCAGCCAGCGTAACGCAACGTTGCGCGATATTCAGGGCGATAGCGCTGGCCTGCAAAAACCGCGCACCCGCGAAATGCGCCAGCGGCCCCAGATCGATATGTGCGTCGTTAAAATCGTAATGCCCCGCCACCAACCCCGGCAACATGCCGGAATAGGGCGTGTGGCGATCCGGGCTGACCAGCGTGAGTTCGACGCTGCTCATCGGGTGCAGTCCCAACCGGCGCAGCACTTCGACGTGGGCGTGACCTCCACCGAGTAAAACCAGTTTTTTCATGGACTTGCGCCAGGGACGTGCATCGCGCGCGTGGAAATCGGATAATCCAGCATTCTATAGGGGAGAAGTCGCATGCGTCGCGTTACATTGACACAATATCTGGTTGAACAACAACGCAACAAGGGCGTAGTTTCCGCCGAACTTCGGTTATTGATCGAAGTCGTTGCGCGCGCCTGCAAATCGATCAGCAACGCCATCAGCAAGGGCGCGCTCGCGGGTGTGCTCGGCGGCGCGGGCACCGACAACGTGCAGGGCGAAGCGCAGAAAAAGCTCGACGTGATCGCTAACGAAGTGCTGCTCGAAGCCAACGAGTGGGGCGGTTATCTTGCGGCGCTGGCCTCTGAGGAAATGGACGAGCCGCAGCAGATTCCGCACCGCTTTCCCAAGGGCGAATTTTTGCTCACCTATGATCCGCTAGACGGCTCGTCGAACATCGATGTCAACGTGTCGGTGGGCACCATCTTTTCCGTGCTGCGTTGCCCGGAGGGCGTGACCAACCCTGATGAAAAAGCCTTTTTGCAGCCGGGCACGAAACAAGTCGCGGCGGGCTTCGCGGTCTACGGCCCCTCCACCATGCTGATACTCACCGTGGGCAATGGTGTTGCGGGCTTCACGCTTGATCGCGATCTCGGCAGTTGGGTGATGACGCAGCCGAAAATTGAAATCCCCGAAGACACGCAGGAGTTTGCCATCAACATGTCGAACATGCGCAACTGGCCGCAACCGGTCAAGCGTTACATCGACGAATGCCTCGCCGGCAAAACCGGCCCACGCGGTAAGAACTTTAACATGCGCTGGGTGGCCTCGATGGTGGCCGATGTGTATCGCATCCTGTCGCGCGGCGGCGTGTTCATGTATCCGGCCGACGCCAAACACGTCGAGGGCCGCTTGCGGCTGCTGTACGAAGCGAACCCGATGGCGTTCATCGTCGAACAAGCGGGTGGGGCCGCGAGCAATGGCACGCAGCGCATCATGGAAGTGCAGCCCACCAAGCTGCACCAACGGCAAGGTGTGATCCTTGGCTCGAAGAATGAAGTGGAGTTGATCGGCCAATACTTCGCAGAAAATAATAAATAAAAAATACTTACGATAGGACGACCGACCTCATGTCTGCCTCGCAATTTCCGCCGCTGGAAGGCAAGTCCTCGAACAAGCATTGCAGCAATTGCGGCTCGAAAATGACGGCGTACGTACTGCCGGGTCATTACCAAGGCAACGTCGAGATCGATGTGTGCATGGATTGCAACGCCATCTGGTTCGATCAATTCGAAAGCATGGCGCTGTCGCCTGACGGCACGGTGGCGCTGTTTCAGTTGATTCATCAGCGTGGCGGTACCGCGACCAAATTCAGCGAGGGCTTGTGCTGCGTCACCTGCGGCGAAGGCATGAAGCTCACCAACGATCAGGTGAAGGGCGCGCGATTCGCGTATCAGGCCTGCCGCAAGGGGCATGGGCGCATGACCACCTTTTACAATTTTCTCGCCGAGAAACAGTTCGTGCGCGAGCTGACCAAGACCGAGCGCGCCAAGCTTGCCGCCAAGGTTGAACAGATACGCTGTTCCGGCTGCGGCGCAGCGGTGAACATCGGTAAGGTCGATGCTTGTGAATATTGCCGCGCGCCGGTGTCGGTATTCGATCGCGACGCCGCCAAAAAAGCCATCGATCATTATTTGCAGGAGCAGCAACGGCAACCGGCGGCGGGTAATGATCGCCGCGCCGGGGGCCGCGCAGCCGGCGATCAATGGAGTTCCTACGACCGTGCCGACTTGGGTTCGAATATTCTGTATGCACTGGGACGCGCGGCTGCGCGCGGCGTTTCGAGCACGGGGCTTGCCATTCCCGTAGGGGCTGGCGCGGCGGTAACCCCCGGCGCATTTGCCGATGCCGGCGGCGCGACCGGTGCCGCGTTGCCCGATGCCACGTCGGCCTTGTTCGGCGCTGACGCCTTATCGGGCGCGGGCGCATCGCAATTTTCGAGTGATGCGCTGAGCAGCCTCGCATCGAGCACGGCCGAAGGCGCTGGTGGCGCAGTGAGTGGGGCATTACCCAGCGTAACCGGTGCCCTGTTCGGCGGCGGGGGAGATGCCGCCAGCTTGTTCGGTGATGTCGCATCGTCCAGCGTGAGCGAAGCCGCAACTGATTTGGTGTCGAGTCTCGGCGACGGCGCCGTGGAAGCCGTGAGCGGCGGCGCGCTCGACGTAGCGGGTGATATGGCAAGTGAGGTCGCCTCGTCCGCTGGCGAAGGCATCGTTGATCTGGTGACCGACGGTATCGGCAGTCTGCTCGGCTCGCTGTTTAGTTGAACGCCGCGTGTGATTGCGTGGTGTGCGGAATTACGCTACCGTTCATTGACGGGTTGAGCAGCTTTTGCTGACCGTCGCCTGTCGCAAACGGCACTGAGAGGAAACATGGCCAAGCATTGCACAGCCTGTTCTACCGTCAATACCGACGATGTGCGTTTTTGCAAAGGCTGCGGAACGCCGTTAGCCGCGATACAGCCGCAGGCGCCGGCGACCGTGGCCTGCGTGGCATGTGGCCATGGCAACCGCGTCGGCGTGAAATTCTGCGTGGGCTGCGGCGCGGCAATCGGCGTCTTTGCGCAGCCAGCGGCAGCGCCCGCATCACCGCCCGCACCCGTACATGCGCCAGTTGCACCAGTCGCGCCACCAGCGCCGGCACCAGCACCTACACCAGCGGCAGCGCCCACGCCATCAGCAGAACCCGCTGCACCGCCGACGCGCCCGTCTCCCGCGCACGCGCGCGAACCGTTGAACATACAACCATCGCGTTCCGGCAATACGCTGGGATGGATCGTGATCGGCGTATTCGGCGTTGCTTGGTTGGTCGTGGGCGGATGGTGGTGGTGGAGTCAGCAAAAGTCGCCATCGCCTGCCGTGCAGCCCAAGGCGCCCGTCGCTTCCGCGCCGAGCGAGCCTTACGTACCCGCCGCGCCGACCGCGCCCGCACCGCAGCCCAATCCGGCAGTGGCTATCGACACCACGACGCCGGCTGCACCAGCCCCGATTCCACCGGCCCCCATTCCGCCCGCCGCGAAAGCCGTCGACACTACACCGCCCACGGCAGCGGTTGCCGTAGCACCGCCGGCGCTTGCCGCGCCGGTGGCCCAGCCCGATGCGGATGCGGTGCGCGCCGCGCGCGAAAAAGCAGAACGCGAAGCGCGCGCCAGAGCCGAAGAAACGCGGCGGCGCGAAGCACAAGTGCGCGCGCAGCAGGAGACCGAGCGCCGGCAGGCCGAAGAACGGCAACGCGCGGCGGCGGCTGTAGCGCCGCCGCCAGCACCGGCGCAGCCCGCGCCGGTGGTCGCGCCGCCTCCCGTTGTCGCGCAAGCGGCGGCACGCACGGCGAAAGAAATCTGTTCGACGCGCACCAATTTCGTCAGCCGCGATTTATGTGAAAGCCGCGAGTGCCGCAAACCGGAGAATCAAAACGAACCTTTATGCCGGCAACTGCGCGAGCGTGAAGCCAGCCGCAATCAGCAGCGTGTGGACTGATCCGCGCGCGACGGTTTTATTCAACAGGGGAGAACGCCATGTCCAGTGAATCATCAGCAGCGTCGATGCCGAATATCTCGTCTCTATTGGGGGCATTGCAAGCCGTCAAGAATGTGCGCGCGGTGATATTGACCGCGCTGGTGCTGGTGAGTACCGCTTTGGTTTTCGGGTTGGCTTTTTTCGTGGCGGGCCAGACCAGCAGCACTGCGTTGGCGCTGATCGGTAGTCTGTTTGCCTATCTGGTGGGTATTTACGGCATCAGCGCCGTGGGTTTTATGCTGATGAACGACGCCAAGGGCGCGACGCCATTGTCGATGGTCGACGCGCTGATGGTGTCGCTGATGTCGACGCATCGCTGGATCGCCGTCATGCTAATGGCGCTGGCGGTGTTTATCGTGTTTACCATTTCGCTCGCGGCGCTACTGTTTGTCTGCAAAATACCCTTCGCCGGACCCGTGCTGTATGCCGTGGTCGTGCCCGTGGCCACGTTTACCACGACACTGTTTCTTGCGGCGATGTACTTCGTTGTGATGCCGCTCGCTTTTCCATCGGTATGGAGCGGCGACAGCACCATGCAGGTGATATCGAAGCTCACCGCGATAGCACGTCAGCGATTGATTCAGGTGGTGGTGAAGGTGGTTTTGCTGATGCTGCTGTGTTTCTTTGTCGCTGGCATCATCGCCAGTCTGGTGTTCTCCGCGTCGGGTATTGTCGGCGCGTTGTCGGCGGGCATACTGCCTGGCGTGGGCAGCGGTCTGGGTGGTTTGGGTGGCATGGGAGGGATGGGAGGCATGATGGGCGGTGCGCCGGGCGGAGGCGGGTACATGATTGCCGGCGGGATAGGGTTCGCGATCGTATTCGCAGTGGTGCTCATCGTGCCGTTTCTGATGATTGTCCAAGGCTACTGCCTGATTTATCTCGACGTGATCAAAGGCATTGATTTCTCGGCGTCCGAGGAAGCGCTGAAGGCGAAAATGGAAAACCTCCAGCGCAAAGCGCAGGAGCGCGCGAGAGAGAAAACCCAAGCGCAGCCCGTTGCGCCCGCGGCCGCCGTTGCGCCGCCGCCCGCCGCGCCGGCAATGGTGCCCGCGACAACCTGCCCAAAGTGCAGTTTTGCGATTTCCAGCGCCGACGTGTTCTGCGGAGGATGCGGCCACAAGCTGCGCTGATCGCGTTTGAAATGCGGGGCGTGAGAGTTCGCGCCCCTATCACGGCAGTTTATCCACCCACCGGATCATCATGCATATTGAAGTCATCTGCACCGGAGATGAAGTGCTCACCGGCAAAATCGTCAATACTAATTTCAGTTACATCACGCAAAAACTCGAAGACTTTGGGCTGTCGGTGATGCAGGAAATCACCGTGGGCGATGACCGTGAAACGCTGCTGGCGGCGTTTCAGCGCGCGGGCGAACGCGCTGATGCGGTAATCGTCAACGGCGGGCTCGGCCCGACCGTGGACGACTTGTCTCAGGAAATCGCGGCCAAGGCGGCGGGGGTTGAGCTCGCGCTGAACAAGGATTGGCTGGCGACGATGGAAGCCTATTTCACCAAGCGCAGCCGCGTGATGCCGCCCAACAATATCAAGCAGGCGATGCTGCCGGCAGGCGCGGAAGTGCTGGACAACCCCGTCGGCACAGCGTGCGGCTTCGCGGTCACCATTGGCCGCGCGCGTTTTTATTTCACGCCCGGCGTGCCGCGCGAATTGCGCCGCATGCTCGAAGAACAAATCGTGCCGCGCCTGCTAGCAAAGGCCGGCAAGCAGACCGTAGTGTTTTTAAAACGATTTCACTCCTACGGCATCGGCGAATCGCACGCCGACACGCTGCTCGCGGGCGTGGAAGCGCTTGCGCCCGACGGCAGCGTGAAGCTCGGTTTTCGCGCGCACTATCCGCAGCTTGAAACCAAACTCACTGTGCGCGGCGCGGAAAGGGACGACGTGCGCCAGAAACTCGCGCCGGTTGAAGCGGAAGTGCGCAGGCGCTACGGCAATTTCATACTCGCCGAGGACGACCACACGCTCGAAAGCGTGGTGCTGGCCGAGTTGGCTGCATGCAATGGCACGCTCGCCATCGTCGAGTCCTTCACGGCGGGGCAGATCGCCGCGCGCGTGGCGCATCTGCCGGGCGCGGAGAAAATTATTCGTCGCGGCGTGGTGGCGCTCGACATCGAAGAAATCTGCAATGCCGTGCGCCTCATCCAAGTGCCGCCCGCGATCACCAAAGAGGCCGCCGAAGCCGTGGCGCGCGCCGCGCTGGCCGAGACTGGCGCCACCCACGCACTCGCCGTGCTGATCGATCTGGATGCGGGCGGTGACCGTACCGAATTCGCCGGCACCGTGTGTTTGGCCATTGCGACAACAGACAGAATCGAATCACGCCGCAGCCGTATCGTCGGCGGGCGTGATTGGGTGCGTCTCGGCGCGGTGGAGATGGGACTCGATTGCCTGCGCCGTTACCTGCAAGGGCTGCCGGTGAAGGAACGCATTGATTTTGAAAAAGTAGAGTAACCGGCATCTCGCGCCGGTTTATAAACTCCCCAGCACCTTGCCCCACTTCGCATCGGGCTTGTGCAGCATCTGACTCCTGGCGGCATGCAGCGCCGCCCAGGTGGTCGATAAAATATTCAGCAGCACCGGCTTGCCGAACTCCGCCTCGATCAGCGGAACCGCGTGGATCGCAAACCATAGCCCGCCGGGCATCAGCAACGCCTGCGCATCGGGCGCATCGCGCAGCGCCTGGCTGCCTAATTCCAGCGCAAGATGGTGATCTTCCAGCGCCACGCTCGCCTTGTTCTGATCGAGCGAGCGTCCGCGCGAGCGGCACGCCAGCACTTCGATGCCCGCGTCGGCCAAATAGCGCGTGAGCATTTGATTCACCGCTTCCGGCCAGCGTGTCGCGAGTGCAATTTTTTTCGCGCCGAAGTGATTCAGCGTGGCGATGTGCGCTTCGAGATCGGTGTCGCACGGCAGCCCCGTGCGCTTTTCGGCCTCGGCTAATATCTCCAGCATGCGCTTGCGGCCCAGCGCGGACGCCACCGGCACGCCGGAAAGTGAAATGCGATCCACCTTTTTTTTCGCCAGCAAATCAAAGCGATCCCACAGCGTTGGCAGATTTTCTTCGACGGCCGCAAGACTGTACTCACGCAGATTCAGCCCGGTGGTCACCAGCATCATGCCGTCGGGCGCGACGCGGTAAAACTGATACGCGTCCTGATCGGTGTAGAGATGCGGGATGATGTAGCCAAGTTGGTACCAGGGGGCGATGATAGGCATGTTGATAGTTCCTTAACAAAAGAGTGGCGTAGTTATAACAGAGAGCGTATTACGTTGACGAAACCTGCGGTAGACTTCGCTGCGCTCGCTGGCGATGGGTCTCGGCTCAACCGGGGTTTTTGATTGGCAACAGACAGGATTTTCGCAAGCAAATGGCAAAACTGATACAAGATGTTGAGGGTGCGGCGACCGCGGAATTTGTACTGCGCAAGGAGCGGGTGACCATAGGGCGCAAGGCGACCAACGATATTCAGATCGAAGGCGCGAACGCGAGCGGCGAGCACGCGTGCATTTTGACGCTTGCCGGCGACTCCTTTTTGGAGGATTTAGGATCCACCAACGGAACCCGCGTCAACGGCAACACGATCCAGAAACACCGGCTGAAAAATAACGATCTTATCGAAATAGGCAATCACCGGTTTCAGTTCGTCACCGATAACGCGCAGGCGGACGACGATGCCGAGAAAACCATGATCTTGCAGACGCGCACCTTGACCGCCAAGGTGGCACCCGCGCCCACGCCGCCGCAGGGATTTTTCGCCAAGCTGATGCCCTGGTTCAAGTGATGTGTTATAAAAAATCTTTATAAAAAATACTTATACTGATGTCGCGCTGGTGTCGCGCAACACCACCAGCGCATCCGCCGCCACCACGCCTTGCCCGTTATCACCCTTGGCGCGCACAAACAGCGGATTCACATCAATCTCGGCGATGCGGTCACGGTGATCGTGAATCAGCCACGATAGCCGCACCAGCACATCCACCACCGCATCGGTATCAGCGGGCGGCGCGCCGCGATAGCCTTCGAGTATCTTCGTGCCCTTAAGCTCGGCCAGCATCTCCCGCGCATCCGCCGCGGTCAGCGGCGCGAAACGATGCGACACATCGTGCAGCACTTCGGTCAACACGCCGCCCAAGCCCACCATCACGTACGGGCCAAAGTGCGGATCATTCACCGCGCCGGCGATCATCTCGATACCGGAGGCCATCTCCTGCACGGAAATGCCATCGATGCGCGCGGTGGGCGCGTGTTTTTTGCCGCCATTCACCACCGCTTGCGCGGCGGCCTTGAGTTCGTCGAGTGATTTGACGTTCAGCCGAACGGCGTCGGCTTCGGTTTTGTGCGGAATGTCTGCCGAGGCGAGTTTGACCGCTACCGGGAACGACACCGGCGCATCTTTTAACGCGAGTATCGCGTCCAGCGACAGCAGCACTTCTTTTGTGGCGGGGATGCCGTAGCGCGCAAGGCACTGTTTTGAGACGTGTTCCGCCAGTGCGCCACTACCTTGCAGTTCGAGGGTTTGTTTCGCGATGGGCCGGGCTTCGAACTTATCGCCCTGTGCGTGATCGGCCAGAAACTTCTGCCGCTTCATCGCGAAATCGGTGAACAAACCCACCGCGCGTCCGGCGTCCGCCGCGAAGCTCGGGCAATAGATGCCGTTTTTTTCCAACTCGTGTTTGATGTCTAGATCAAGACCGGGCACCGGCGACCAGCCGACGATGATGGGTTTGTCGGTGCGTTTGGCGATATCCAGAAACTTCGGCAGCCATTCTTTCAGCACCGGGCCACCCGCGCTGCGCACATGCAGCATGTCCCAACCTGGCTCATCGATAATGATTTCGAGCACCGTGTGCTGCTTACCGTAGACCGGCGTGGTGTCGATGGGGTTGCCGCGCGAGCCGTAGTCGGCGACCACGGCTTTCAGCTTCTCGGCGGTGTCAGGCGAGGGCAGCGGCAGATGCAGGCCATTGCGTTCGTACGCCTCAGCGGTCATCACCCCCCAGCCGCCGGAGCCGGTCAACACGCCGATGTTGCGGCCTTTCGGGTAGCGCCCGCCGAGCACCAGCTTGGCGACATCCGCCATCTCGTGCAGATCGGTGACTTCAACAAAACCGCCTTCACGAAACGCCGCCTTGAACAGCGTGTAATCGGCGGTGAGCTTGCCGGTGTGTGAACCCGCCGCGCGCCGCCCGGCGCCGCTGTTGCCCACCTTCAACAGAATAATCGGCTTGCCGATTTGCAGCGCACGCTGGCCCAGTTCGCGCAGCTTCACGCCCTCGGTGCTGGATTCAAGATACGCCAAGATCAACTGCACATCGTCCTGCCCCAGCAACGTGTGGCAGAAATCAAAAAAGTTGAGATCTGCTTCATTGCCGCACGACACGATGTAACGAGAATCAACGCCACGCGCGTGCGCATGGGCCAGCATCGACAGCCCCACGCCGCCGCTTTGCGACACGACAGCAACCGGGCCAGGCTCCAGCGATTTGTCGTACAAAGCGCCACCAAACGCACAAAATGCGCGCGTGGCGATGTTGGCCACACCGATGCAATTGGGCCCCACCACGCGCACGCCGCTTTCCTTGATAGCGGCAAGCAACTCGCGCTGCATGTCCGCACCCTCCGCGCCGATTTCCTCAAAGCCGCCCGCCAGTACCACTGCGAACGGTATGCTCGCCTTGCCGCAATCGCGCAGCGCTTGCGGCACCTGCGCCGCGCTTACCGCGACCAGCGCCACATCGCACGGGCCGGGAATCGACTGCGCGTCGGGGTAAGCCTTCACCCCCTGCACCTCGTCGCGCTTGGGGTTCACCGGATAAATTTTGCCGGCGTAACCCGCTTCGATCATCAGGCGCAACGGTTGGCCGCTGATGGAGGTGTTGTTGCTAGAAGCGCCGATGATGGCGATGGATTGGGGCGTGAGCAGGCGCGATAGATCGGTGTGGGGGCGGGTGGTCATGGTGTTATGAGTCGAAAAATATTTGCAATCCGCAAGCCAGCTACGAGCGTGTAAAACTAACCTTGTTATTCCCGCGCAGGCGAGAATCCATGCGGTGATTGCCGAAGTGACGTGTGTTATGGATTCCCGCCTGCGCGGGAATGACGGGTTGGTAGTTGTGCCTTACGCGGTAAGTGGAATACGCATTTCAGGGGCGCATCGTAAACGATGCCCGCCCCTGCGTCAGTAGCGGTTCCGCCAAGCGGACAAACCCGCACAGCAGGCTAACGAGAAAGCCGGGGCAATCAACCAGATGCAATGCGGGAATCTGAATGGAATGACAAGTTATTAGATGGCGTGCAACGCGGCGCGTCCGTCAGGCACGGCATCGACAACCAAGCGTTGATCGAAAGTGGCCAGTTGTCCGCCGTGGGCGCGCGCCAGCGCAAGCAGGTAGCTGTCTGTTATTTGAGAGCTGCTGAGCAGCCGTTCGCTGCTGATGTGCTCGCCATCCAGCACACTGATATCGTCCGGCCAGAAAACATGGCCGGGTAAATGGCAAAGTTGCGCCATGATGTCGATCGCCAATCCAGGCGAACCCACACAATTGGGATACTTCGGATGCGTGACGATACGAATGACGCCGTTTTCAGTCAACGGGCAGCTTGCCCAGTTTTTCCGTCCCCGCGCATTGAACCACGCGTGTGCGGCGTCGTGATGAATATGGGCCGGATCAATTAGTGCAATCAGCACGTTGACGTCGAGCAGATAGGTGGACACGAGAAAGGAGGGCTACGGCGCGTCGTCGCGCAGCGTGTTGACCATTTCCAGCGTCACCGGCCCGGCGTTGGCATTGACCGGCAGCAGCGGAACGCCATCGCGCAGTTTCCCGCCGCCGGCGGGCCGTAACGATTGCCGTGCCAGTTCAGAGACCACCGCGCCCACGGTCTTGTTTTGCCTGGCGGCAAGCCCTTTGGCGGCAGCCAAAACGTCATCATCGATAGCCAGTGTGGTGCGCATGATAGCCTCCGTCTGTATCAAACATCATACATCATACATCAAA
>CAWUUY010000053.1:0-7450 GCA_963924885.1 uncultured Burkholderiales bacterium
ACGAAGCATTCAAAGCATTAAACGTTGAAATCCTGCAAATCAGCGCAGACACTGTTCCCAGCCTCAAGGCATGTGCCGAACAACTGGGCGGTTTGCCGTTCCCGCTGCTGTCGGATTACTGGCCGCATGCCGCGGTCGGCAAAGCCTACGGCGTGTTGAATGAAGAAAAAGGTTTCGACAAGCGCGCAGCCTATGTGCTCGACGACAAAGGTGTGGTGCGTTTTGCCAAGGTGTACGACCCCGGCACGATTCCTGAAAGCAAGGAACTGTTGGCGGAGTTGCAGAAGATTTAGTCAGTGCGGGTTCATCGGCCAGCCGCCATCGGCTGGCCGATTTGTTTTGCTGCCTGCGAGTACCCTCAACCGCGAGTTCGCATAGCGGTATATTGCGCCGCGCGGCGATCACGCGATTCAATAACCATCTGTTTTTACATTATAATTTTATTTGCTCGTTCGGAACGCTTGTGGACGCGCAGGTATTGTTATCATATGCGTCATCTTCTTTTTATTTTCACCGTGGCATGCACGTCGGCGGCGCCCCTGCTCTAAAACCCATTCTGCACTGACTCATTCATGATTGAAGTAAACGAACGTATTGAAGTCGCATCCACGCCGCAAGCAGTATGGGCCATCCTTTCCGACCCCAGCGCGGTGGTGGAGTGCGTGGAGGGCGCCGTGCTCGGCGAGAAGCAGGAAGACGGCTCGTTCAACGCGAAGATGGCGGTGAAATTCGGCCCGGCCAAAATCTCGTTTAACGCGAACGTGCTGGTGGAATACGACGAGGCTAACCAATCGGGCAATGTCACCGCGCGCGGCAAGGACGGCATCAGCGGCACCAAATTCAATACCACCATGCAGTTCAAGGTGGAAGGTCAGGATACGTCGCCGGATAACGTCTTGACCGCGGTGCCCATCAAGGCTTCATGCGAGCTGAACGGGCGGCTTGCGCATTTGATCGAATCCGGTGCGAATCTTGTGATCAAGCGCATGACCACGAGTTTTGCTGAAAAACTGGCCGAACGCTGCGGCGGAACCAAGACGCCCTGATTTTTGAAGCACCTTTTTTGATGTGATTTTGTTTTCTACAGGCAGCACTTTCCAGGGAGAGAGACGATGAAGGTATATGAAAGACTTTCGCAGGCCTTCAAGGCCGAAGGCACCACCAACGTGTTCGGCATGATGGGTGACGGCAATATGTACTGGCAGTACGCCAATCAGAAAAACGGCATCATCATGCACGAGGTGCGTCATGAAGGCGTGGGCCTCGGCATGGCCGACGGCTGGGCGCGGGCCACGCGCAACCCCGGCGTATGCACGGCGACCTGCGGCCCCGGCACCACGCAATTGGCCACCGCGTTCGTGACCGCCGCGCGCGCGTCTTCGCCGGTGGTGGCGTTCTGCGGCGAGTACCCGACCAGCGACGATGAATACACACAGGCGCTGGACCAATCCGCGTTTGCCCACGGCTGCGAAGCCGCGTTCGTGCGCATGGGCACGGCCGACGACGCCGATGAAGCCGTGCGCAAGGCGTTTTACATCGCGCGCACGCAATCGCGTCCGGTGCTGCTGTCGGTGCCGATGGATTTGCAGCAAAAAACCTGGGAAGACGACGAGCCGTACGTGCCGTCCACGGCGATCATTCCCAAGCGCACCGTGACTCCCAGCGCGGATGCGATTGCGCAAGCCGCCGATGTACTGAGCAAGGCCAAGCGTCCGGTGATCGTGGTCGGTCGCGGCGCAATGTGGTCGGGCGCGGGCGACGAAATCATCAAGCTCGCGCAACGCTGCGGCGCGCTGATCGCCACCACGCTGCAAGCCAAAAACTGGCTGGTCGAGGACGAGTATCAGATCGGCATTTCCGGCACCTATGCCACCAAGACGGCCATCCAATTGCTTTCCGATTCCGATGTCGTGGTTGCCATCGGCGCAAGCCTTAACCGCTACACCACGCACGAAGGCCTGCTCTACCCGGAAGCGAAGTTCATCCACATCGATCCGAAAGCGCATGTCTTGCTGTCGCGCGGCAAAGGCGCTGATTACTATGTGCAGTCCGATGGCAAGGCCGGTGTGGCCGCGCTGGAAGCCGAACTCGCCAAACGCAACTTCAAGCAACTGGGCTACCGCACCGGCGCGGTCAAGGAAAGACTCGCCAATGCCTGGGAAGATCGCCGCGATTACAAGATTGACGAAGGCACCGTGGATCCGCGCCCATTGTGTGTGGAACTGGATGATCTGCTCCCCACCGACATCAGCCTGTTTGCCGGCAGCGGCTGCACCGCCGGTTTCACCAACATCCTTTTCCGCAAGGCCCGGCCGATGGTGATGGCCGGTCACTTCTTCGGCTGTATCGGCCAAATGATGCCGGCGGCGGTCGGCGCCGTCATCGGCACCGGCATGAAGCCCGCGGTACTGATGGACGGCGACGCCAGCACCATGATGCACATTGGTGATTTCGACACCATGGTGCGCTACAACGTGCCGCTGTTGATTTACTGCATGAACAACGAGTGTCTCGGCGCCGAATACTACAAACTCGACGCACACAAGATGGCCGTGGAAACCTCGTGCATCCCCACGGCGGATCTGGGAGCGGTAGCGCGTGCCTTCGGCGGTCGCGGCGCGCTGTGCCGCACGGTGGATGAAGTGAAAAAAGCCACGAAAGAATGGCTCGCCAAACCGGGGCCGATGATCATCGACGTGCGCGTGTCGCGCAGCGTGGTTCCCCTCACCTATCGCCGCATCCACTACGGTGAAGATGAATAAAGCAGGAAAAATAATTTTTTAAAAACAAATAGTTATAGCATTACCCTCTAAGCCCCTCCGGATAAACCCGAGGGGCTTTTTTTCTTGCTGGAGGAGATTGTAAGATGACGCGTTTACCGAAGTGCGGAACGTTATTTCTTACCGTCGCCAGTCTGTGTGGATTCAACGTGGCGGCGCAAACGCCAGCCAGCCGCTGGCCCGACAAACCCGTGCGCGTGGTGGTGCCGTTTGCCGCCGGTGGCAGCACCGACATCATCGCGCGCGTGCTGTCGGCGCGGCTCACGCAGGAGTTCGGCCAGCAGTTCATCATCGACAATCGCGGTGGCGCGGGCGGCTCCACCGGCGCCGAGATCGTGGTGCGCGCCAACCCCGACGGCTACACGCTGATTATCGTCGCGACGAGTTACGCCACCAACGCCGCGCTGTACAAACTGCCGTACGATCCGGTGAAGAACATCGCGCCGGTGGGCCTGCTGCACAGCGGGCCGTTTCTGCTGGCGGTAAACAATACGGTCGCCGCGGCCACGCCCAGGGAGTTTATCGACCTGCTGCGCGCCAAACCCGGTGCGTTCAACTTCGGTTCCTCCGGCATCGGCGGCGCCACCCATCTGGCGACCGAACTGTTCAAGCAGATGACGAATACCCAGTCCACGCACGTGCCGTACAAGGGCGATGCACCCGCCATCGCCGATCTCATCGGCGGGCAGGTGCAATTCATCCTCTCGTCGGTACCCGCGCTGGTCCAGCACGTCAAGGGCGGCCGCGTGCGCGCGCTGGCGGTCACCACCGCGCAGCGCTGGCCTGAACTGGCCGACCTGCCAGCGGTGGCCGAAACCGTGCCGGGCTACGAACACACCTCATGGAATGGCATGTGGGCTCCGGCGGGCACGCCCAAAGAAATCGTCAACCGGTTGAACGTCACGCTGGCGCGTTTGCTGAAACTGCCCGATGTGCAGGAGCGCCTGCGCGCCGACGGCCGCGCGCCCGCGCATACGTCGCCGGAGGAATTCGCGCGCATCATCGAACGCGATATAGCGAAGTGGTCGAAGGTAGTCAAGGCAGGCGACATCAAAGTGAATTAATCTTGCAGTCGAGGAGAATCGCCATGATCAAAATCTGCGCCGTGGTCGTCGCTTCACTGCTCTGCAACGCATGGCCCGCGGCACATGCGCAACAAGGCAAATGGCCTCAACGCCCGGTGCGCGTCGTCGTGCCCTTCCCCCCCGGTGGCAGCACCGATATCGTGGCACGTCTCGTCGCTCAGCGGCTCACCGATGAATACGGCCAGCAGTTCGTGGTGGACAATCGCGGCGGCGCGGGCGGAACCATCGGCTCGGAAATCGCCGCGCGCGCCACGCCCGACGGCTACACCATCGCCATCGTGCCGTCGAGTTACGCCACCAGCGCCGCGCTCTACAAGCTCTCGTATGACCCGGTGAAAGGCATTGCGCCGATCAGCATGATCGGCGTCGGCGCGTTCATTCTCGGTGTGCATCCAGGCGTCAAGGCAAACACCTTCAAGGAATTCATCGATCTCTTGCGCGCAAAACCCGGTTCGCTCAACTTCGGTGCGCCGGGCACCGGCAGCACGCCGCATCTCGCGGCCGAGCTGTTAAAGCAAATGAGCAACACCAGTTTTGTTCATGTGCCGTACAAGGGCGACTCCCCCGCGCTCGCGGATTTGCTGGGCGGGCAGATACAGGCGCTGTTCGCCTCAGGGCCGGTTTTCATTCCGCAGATCAAGGCCGGCAAGATACGCGCTCTGGCGGTTACCACCGAAAAACGCGCCGCGGTGATGCCCGATCTGCCGTCGATCAGCGAGATGTTTCCCGGTTATTCAGCCTCCGGCTGGAATGGCATGTGGGCGCCCGCCGGCACGCCGAAAGAGATCGTCACGCGGCTGAACAGATCGATCGCGGAGTTTCTCAAACGCCCTGAAGTTCAGGAACGCCTGCGCTCCGACAGCCGCGAACCGATACCCACCACGCCGGACGAATTCGCGCGCATCATCGCCAACGATATTGCGACGTGGACGAAGGTGGTGAAGACGGGGAATATCCGCATCAACTGATGACGACTAACCCTTCAAATCCCATCCAATAAAGTCGCACAGCGCGCGCCCCATCACCAGTTCCAGATCGCGCCCTTTCAACCACGGCATTTCCTCGGTGTACATGGTGACGCACTGCTTCCATGTGCAGGGCATGCGCGTGATGTCGGTGCCCCAGAACATGCGCTTGGGGCCGAAGGCATCGAAAATCTGTTTGATGTATGGGTGAATGTTGCGGTACGGATACACGTGCGATGAATAGCTCGGCCCGCCGGTGGCTTTGACCGCGACATTTGGGAATTTCGCCAGCGCCAGCAGATCACCCAAATCCGAAAAGCCGGCGTCGTCCATGCTGAAGCGCGGGCGCGCCATGTGATCGACCAGAATTTTAAGATTCGGATATTTCTCAGCCACCTTCGCGACGGCGGCGCAGCGATTCGGCACCAGCAGGCCTATCGGCAACCCCGCTTTTTCCGCCGCCGGCCACAGCCAGTCGAGCGTGCCATCGACCATGCGGTTTTCTTCGCCGGGTTTCAAAAATGCGAAACGCAGCCCCAGCATGCCCGGCTGTTTTTTCCAGGTGTCAATCAGCGAGCGGCTCTCCGGCTTGGCCACGTCAAAGAACCCCAGCACTGACAAACTATCCGGGTGCGCCTTCGCCGCTTCGATCGCGACCTCGTTCGCCTTCACGTCCCAGCTCGGCGGATGCAGCACTGCGGCGGTCACGCCCGCGGTATCCATGTCACGCAGTAATTCGTCCTTGGTATACGAACTGGATTGACGATGGATATGCACCGGCGTGCCGCTGGTCCAGATGTGCACTTGTGAGTCGACGATAAGCATGGACTGAATCTCCCTTGAGTTTGTGGTTGGCGCGTTCGATTATATGCGAGGCGGCGCCCAATGCTAAGCTGTCATAAGTATTTGTTTTTATTGATATTTATTGCATTACCAGATATACTACACTCTACATCCTTGCGCAACTTACCGGAAAAATCCGATGAACTATTTACACGCCTCGCTACTGATACTAGCGCTGCTGCCCGCCGCCGCCCACGCGCAATCGCACCACACCGGGCACCACCGTTTTAACGACGCGGAAAAATGGGCCCAGCGTTTCGACGATCCGAAGCGCGACGCGTGGCAAAAACCGCATGAGGTCATCGCGGCGCTGAAACTCAAACCCGACGCGGTGGTCGCGGACATCGGCTCCGGCACCGGTTATTTTGCGGTGCGCTTTGCGCACATGACGCCGCAAGGCCGCGTGTATGGCGTGGATACCGAACCCGACATGGTGAAATATCTCAACGCGCGCGCCAAGCGCGAGGGAATTAAAAACATTCAGTCGATTGCCGCCGCGCCGGGCGATGCACGTCTGCCGGAAAAAGCCGATCTGATTATTCTGGTCGATGTGTATCACCACATCGACAAACGCGAGGCTTATTTCAAGCAATTGCAGGCGTCGCTGAAACCCGGCGGGCAACTGGCGATTGTCGATTTCAAACTCGATTCACCCGAAGGCCCGCCGGTGGCCGCGCGCATAGCGCCGGATCGCGTGAAAAAGGAACTCGCGGCAGCGGGCTACACGCTGGCGCGGGAACATGCGTTTTTGCCGTATCAGTACTTTTTGATTTTTCAGCCGGCGAACTGACCGGCCCACGTAACTACCGCTGCCTGATCCATTCGATCAGTTCAAACAGCGCCATGCCCGCCAGCATGGCCACGGCGAATATCACACCCTTCCACACGCCTGCGCCCACCAGCACCAGCGCCGGGCCGGGGCAAATGCCCGCGACACCCCAGCCCACGCCGAACAGCAGGCTACCGATGACAAGACGGCGGTCGATGTGGCGCGCCACCGGCAACATCATCGGCAGACCCAGCCAAGTGGTTGGCCGGCGCTTCGCGAGTGCGAACGCGGCCAGCCCCACCGCGATGGCCCCTCCCATTACCAGCGCCAATGACGGATCCCACTTGCCCGCGAGATCCAGAAACGCCAGCACCTTCGCCGGATTCGACATGCCGGAAACAATCAGGCCGGTGCCGAACACCAGTCCGGCGAAAAAAGCGAACAACGCGTTCACAGCACGCCCCCGTGACGCATCACAAACACCGTGGCAAAACCCGCGCCCATGAACAACAAGGTGGCGACCAGTGAACGCGCGGACAGGCGCGACAAGCCGCACACGCCATGCCCGCTGGTGCAGCCCGCGCCGTAACGCGTGCTCACACCCACCAGCAGGCCAGCAATCACCAGCAGGGTGTCGCTGACGGCGATGCGGCTCGCTGGCAAAGATTCAAACAGTTGATACGCCAACGGCGCCGCCATCAAGCCGATCACAAACGCCAGCCGCCAACCCACGTCGCCGCCCTTCGGCCGCAGCAGGCCGCCGAGGATGCCGCTGATGCCGGCAATGCGTCCGTTGAACAATACCAACATCGCGGCGGCCAGGCCGATCAGCACGCCGCCGATCAGCGCGGAGAGTGGTGTAAATGCGTTCAGGTCTATGGTCATTGGCAGTCGTTCACATCCACCAAAAATTGCTATCACCCACCTTACTTCCCCTGTCGTTCCCGCGCAGGCGGGAACCCATAAGCCGTCGCAAGTGGCACTGTGTTATGGGTTCCCGCCTGCGCG
>CAWUUY010000054.1:0-3553 GCA_963924885.1 uncultured Burkholderiales bacterium
CTACCTGCGCCCGATAGCGTTTTACGGCTCCGAAAAAATGGGTGTGTCGCCCAAGGGCAACACAGTGCATGTCGCCATTGCGGCGTGGCCCTGGGGCGCGTATCTCGGCAATGACGCTATCGAAAAGGGTATCCGTGTCAAAACATCGTCGTACGCGCGCCACCACGTCAACGTGTCGATGACCCGCGCCAAATATTCCGGCACCTACGCCAACTCCATCCTCGCCAATCTCGAAGCCACGGAACATGGCTACGACGAAGGCCTGCTGCTGGATGTCGATGGCTTTGTGGCCGAGGGCTCCGGCGAGAACCTGTTCATGATTAAAGACGGCAAAATCTACGAGCCGGAACTGAACAGCGCACTGATCGGCATCACCCGCGACGCCATCATCACGTTGGCACACGACATGGGTTACACCGTCGGCACCAAGCGCATCACGCGCGACGATCTTTATATCGCCGACGAAGCGTTTTTCACAGGCACCGCCGCCGAAGTCACGCCGATCCGCGAGCTCGACGGTCGCACCATCGGCAGCGGCCAACGCGGCCCGATCACCGCCAAACTGCAAAAAGCGTTCTTCGACTGCGTGAACGGCAAGTCCGAAAAACACGCCGGCTGGCTCACGCCGGTGGCCGCGTAGAATCCACCATGGCCGAGCAAACCGACAACAAATCGCGGCACATCGAAATCACTGCCGCTGACCTGCCGCTGCATTGCCCGACGCCAGCGATGCTGCTGTGGAATGCGCACCCGCGCGTGTTCATGCCGATTGAAAAAACCGGTGAAGCGTTGTGCCCGTATTGCGGCACGAAATACACGCTCAAGGGCGGGCCGGCAAAGTCCGGACACTAGCTCGTTGCACCTCGCCAAATGCAACATTCACCCCCCTTCAAGGGGAGGGTTAGGGTGGGGATGGGGTGGCACTGACAGCACTCGCCCCGCCTCCTTGCCGGCAAGATGAAGATACTCGTCGTTGCCCCCGCCTGGGTCGGCGACACGGTAATGGCGCAGCCGATGTTCCGACTGCTGCATGAGCGCCACGCCAACCTCACGCTCGACGTACTCGCCCCGCCGTTTACCCTGCCGTTGCTGTCGCGCATGCCCGAAGTGCGCCGCGGTATCGTCGCGCGTTTTGGTCACGGCGAACTGAAATTCGGCGAACGCCGCAGACTCGCGCGCGCCTTGCGCGACGAGCAGTACGATCAAGCCATCGTGCTGCCGAATTCATTGAAGTCGGCGCTGATTCCGCTGCTCGCCAAAATCCCGGTGCGCACCGGGTTTCGCGGCGAATTGCGTTACGGCCTGCTCAACGATCTGCGCAAACTCGACGAAAAAGCGCTGCCTAAAATGATGGAACGCTTCGCCGCGCTGGCGCTGGATCGCGGTGCCGCAGTACCGCGCCCCTTGCCTACACCCAAGCTCACGGTGATTTTAAGTAACGTAGAAATAATCGTTCAAAAACAAATACTTAAATTAGATAAACCCATAGCCGTTTTTTGCCCCGGCGCGGAATACGGCCCGGCCAAACGCTGGCCCGCCGAACACTTCGGCGCGCTGGCAATCAAGGCGGCGCAACAGGGTTACGCCGTGTGGCTGGTCGGTTCACCCAAGGACGCCGCCATCGGCGAGGCCATCGTCAGCGCCAGCGGCAGCGCCTGTATCAACCTCTGCGGCAGAACCTCGCTTGAAGACGCCATCGATCTGATCGGCATCGCCGCACTGGTGGTCACCAACGACTCCGGCTTAATGCACGTGGCCGCCGCACTCAATCGCCCCACACTGGCGCTCTACGGCTCTAGCAGCCCGGCGTTCACACCGCCTTTGTCTGACAAAGCCAAAATCATCAAGCTCGATATCCCGTGCAGTCCGTGCTTTAAGCGCGAATGTCCTCTCGGGCATTTCAACTGCATGCGGCAATTGACGCCGGAGCAGGTGTGGCAAACTGTGCCGGTGCCATAAATCCGCGAGGTCAACGGTCATGAGATTATTTTCGCTAGCCGCTGTCGCGATGATCTGCATCGCACCCGTCATCAGCCACGCCCAACCCGTACAGTCCGCCGCCGCGACCTACCCCAGCAAATCCATCCGCATGGTCGTGCCCAGCGCGCCCGGCGGCGGCACCGACATTATCGCGCGGCTGCTGGCGCAGGGCCTTTATGAAAGCTGGGGGCAGACCGTGGTGGTTGATAATCGCGGCGGGGGCGGCGGCATCCCGGCGGTGACGCTGGTGGCCAAACAATCCACGCCCGACGGTTACACCATGCTGCTCGGCAGCGTGGGGCACCTGTCGTTCGCACCCGCCATCGAGCGCAATCTAGCGTACGATCCGCGCCGCGATCTGGCGCCGGTGTCGCTCGCCGCCGTGCAACCGTTTGTGATCGCGGCCGCGCGCAGTTTTGCGCCGAACACGCTTCAGGAATTGATCGCCGCCGCCAAGGCGAAGCCCGAATCGATTACCTACGGCACCGGCGGCAGCGGTTCAGCCACGCATCTGGGCGTGGAACTGCTGGCGCTGAACACCGGCATCCGCCTGGTGCATGTGGCATACAAAGGCAGCAACCCGGCGGTGACCGCGGCGATGGCGGGTGAAATCAACATCGCGCTCGCCGGGCTGGCAACGATACTGCCGCACGTCAAGGCCAATCGCCTGAAGGCACTGGCGGTCACCGGCGCGAACCGCACGCAGTTCGCGCCCGAACTGCCGACCGTCGCCGAAGCCGGTGTGCCGGGCTACGCCTACGACGTGTGGTACGGGCTGGTGTTTCCGGGCGGAACGCCGCGCGCCATCATCACCAAGACCAGCACCGAAGTCGGCAAACTGCTCGCCTCCGCCGAGGTCAAAAAACGCTTCACCTCGGCGGGGTTGGAACCCGCGCCCAACTCACCCGAAGCCTTCGCCGCCATGATCGCGCAGGAAATTCCCAAGTGGCAAAAAGTGGTCAAGGCCGCCAACATACGCGTTGAATAATCCCCATCGGGAATCCGCCATGAAAAACCTTGCCCATGTCCCGCTGCTGCTGGTCGCCACGTTACTGAGTGTTGCGTCAACA
Organism: uncultured Burkholderiales bacterium; assembly: GCA_963924885.1. Classification (GTDB taxonomy): domain Bacteria; phylum Pseudomonadota; class Gammaproteobacteria; order Burkholderiales; family SG8-41; genus UBA5216. The sequence continues at coordinate 3,051 of CAWUUY010000054.1, forward strand.
ACGCACGCGCAAAAGTACCCCACCAAACCGATACGGCTGATCTCGCCGTTCGCACCCGGCGGCGGCACCGACATTTTGTCGCGCACGCTGGGTCCGCCGCTGTCGGCGGGATTCGGCCAGGCGGTGGTGGTGGATAACCGCCCCGGTGCTGGCGGCGCGCTCGGCGCGGAACTGGCGGCCAAAGCCGAGCCCGACGGCTACACCTTCATCACTGTCTCCGCAAGCTACGCCGCGTCGTCCGCCTACCACAAGCTCAGCTACGATCCGGTGAACGGCATCACGCCGGTCATCCTGCTCGGCACCACCGCCATGTTGCTGGTGACCAACCCCACGCTGCCGGCAAAAAGCGTCAAGGACCTCATCAGCTACGCGCGCGCAAATCCCGGCAAAATCAGTTACGCCACGGTGGGCGTGGGCAGCATCACGCACCTCTTGCACGAGCTGCTGAACCTCGAAGCCAAAATCAACACCGTGCATATTCCGTTCAAGGGCGCCGGGCCGGC
>CAWUUY010000055.1:0-2807 GCA_963924885.1 uncultured Burkholderiales bacterium
ATGCATCGAACAACTCTCACAGGAGGCGAAACACCACTACAGTCTGGTAGACTTATCCACAGATGCGTAGTTCGCTGCGCCGCAAAACGCCTGGTCAAAATTCAGCGAGCACAGCTGGTCAGTTTTAACGTAAGCGATCTATTAACCCCGTCCTTTCCCTGAACACGTGAACGCGATACACCTACCGGCACGCCGCGCGACATCGTGCTGCGTCTCAACAAGGAAGTGGCGGCGGTGCTGGCGCAGCCCGAAGTGCGCCTGCGCATCATGGCTATCGGCGCGGAGCCGGTGGTCAAAAGCGCGGCGGAATTTGAAGTGATGCTCAAAGCTGATTACGTAGCCACGCAAAAACTGGTGGAGCAGATCGGCCTGAAAGTAGACTGAGGGTGGACTGACGAAAGTTCGTGTCGAGACGACTCGCCGTTACGGCTTGAGTTGTCCCAGCTTTGCGCCGCTTTCCTTGAGCACTTTGGTCCAGTGCTCGGTGTTCTTGTTCAGAAACGTGGTGAACTCCGCCGGAGTCGATCCGACGGCCTCGGCGCCGACAATCAGCATGCGTTCCACGAGTTGTGGATCCTTCAGCGCCTTGACTAGTTCGAGATTAATTTTGTTGACGATGTCGGGCGGTGTTTTCAGCGGCACGTTCATGCCATACCAGCCATACAGCTCGAAACCGGGCACGGTCTCGGCCACCGGTGGCACACCCGGCAGCAGCTTGGTGGCCGTGCGATAGGTCACGCCGAGCGGGCGTATGCGGCCCGTTTGCGTATACGCCGCGAGTCCCGGCACCGCCGGGCAGTACGCATGAATATTGCCGCCGATAATATCGTTGAACGCCGCCGCCGTATTCGCATAGGGCACGTGAGTCATTTTGACGCCAGTCATCGCGTTCAATGATTCCATACACAAATGCGACGATCCCCAAGTGCCGCCGGAACCATACAGAAGCTGCCCGGGACGCGCCTTGGCGTAAGCAATCCACTCGGGGATCGATTTGACCGGAGAGGTGCCGGACACCACGATCGCAAACGGCGTGGTGCCCACCAGGGTCACTGGCGCCAATTCGCTGTGGAGCAGGTATTTTTGATACATCAGCATGGCGATCAACTGCGTCATCGTGCTCAAAAACATGGTGTGGCCGTCGGGTGCGGATTTAGCGAGCAATTCCACCGCGATCAGGCCCGTTGCGCCGGGGCGATTATCCACGATGATGTTCTGGCCCCAGGATTCCGCGAGCTTGGCGGACAGCAGCCGCGCGATGACATCAGGCGCGGAGCCGGGTCCGTTGGCGACGATCATGCGCACGGGGCGGCTGGGGTAGTTTTGGGTTTGGGCGATGCTGTTGCCGGTGGCAACGGTAAGCAATAAAGCCGCACCTGCGGATGCTTTTATCGTGGTCGAACGCATGTAATCCCCCTGTTTTTACCTGCAGAAAACGTTATTAGCGGCGTAATAATACCGTAACGCGCCAGGATAAAACGCACTCTCCGCCGGGGATGTTGGTGCGATGTGTGGGCTTTACGCTGCTTTTTTCACGCGCAGTTCCACGCGCATCCCCGCGTGGGCCAGCATGTTCACCAGCGCATCAAGGCTGAATTTGTCGATTCTGCCGCGCAGCACGTCGTTAAGTTGTGGCTGTGTGATGCCAAAACGCTTCGCCGCTTCGCGCTGCGATGCACCACGGGCGGCGTCGCGTACGCGGGACATGAGTTGCGCGCGCAGCATCAGGTTGTTGGCTTCGTCGGGCGAAAATCCCACGTCCTGAAACACGTTGCCGCTGCCGCGCGTCATTTTCAGTTCTCTGAGAAAACGGCCATTGCACGGGATCGATTGTGATGGGCGTGCGATGGAGAGGGGCGGGTGTAATGAGGGCTTATCGTTAAGTCCTTGATTCGTATGGCGCCCCGAAGACGAATCGAACGTCCGACCTGCCCCTTAGGAGGGGGCTGCTCTATCCACTGAGCTACCGGGGCGTGGGAACGATTATACCGCCCCGAGGGTTATTTCCAGTTCCAGAAATCCTGCCGTTCTTTCATGAACGCCTGTGCCAGCACCATTTTGTGTACCTCGGATGCGCCATCGACCAGCCGCGCTTGGCGGGCATAGCGGTACATCCATTCGAGCGGGGTGTCTTTGGAGTAGCCGCGCGCGCCATTCAGTTGCAGTGCGGTGTCTACCGCGTGATGCAGCACATCGGCGACTACTACTTTTGCCATCGACACCTCTTTGCGCGCGAAGTCGCCGGCATCCAGCTTGGCGGCGGCGCGCATCACCAGCAGGCGGCCGATTTCGATTTGCATGGCGGCTTCGCCTAAGAGCCATCGCACGCTTTCCTTATCCGACAGCTTGCCGCTGTGGGTCATGCGCGTGCCGACGTAATCGGCGGCGATATCCATCGCGCGGCGGGCGAGGCCCAGCCAGCGCATGCAGTGGGTGAGGCGCGCGGTACCGAGGCGTATTTGCGTGACCTTCAAGCCGTCGCCGACATTCAGCAGGCGGTTTTCGTCGGCGATTTCGAGGCCATCGAAATCGAGTTCGCAGTGGCCGCCGTGTTCCTCCGGGCCCATGATGGGGATACGGCGCACAATACGCCAGCCGGGCTGATCTTTGTGGAACATGAACGCGGTGAGTCCCTTGCGCGGATCGTCCGAGGTTTTGGCGAGCAGCAAAAAGTGCGATGCCACGCCAGCGCCGGTGATGAACCATTTGCGGCCTTTGATGATCCACTTGTCGCCCGATTGGGTGGCGGTGGTGAGCATCATGGTGGGATCGGAGCCGCTGCCCGGCGCGGGTTCGGTCATCACGAT
>CAWUUY010000056.1:0-6537 GCA_963924885.1 uncultured Burkholderiales bacterium
TGCGCGTGCCGGTGATCGCGGTGAAGAGTTCGCCGGTGAGATGGATCGGGCTGCCGATGCCCGATGAGGCGTAGTTAAGTTTGCCGGGGTTCGCCTTCAGGTGCTGCACCAGTTCCAGGATGTTGCGCGCGGGCACCGCTGGATGCACCACCGCCACATAGCCCTGCGCACTGATCTGCGACACCTGCGCAAAATCGCGTAGCACATCAAAACGCGCTTTGTAGAGGATCGGAAAAATCACCGCCGTGGCGCTGATGATGAGCAGGTTGTGTCCGTCAGGCGCGGACGTTGCGGCGATTTCCATCGCGATGTTGCCGCCGGCGCCGGGGCGGTTGTCCACCACCACGGTTTGACCGAGGTTCTCGCCGAGCTTTTGCGCCATCGCGCGTGAAATCGTATCCATGCCGCCGCCGGGCGCAATGCTGACGACTGCGCGCAGCGGGCGGTTGGGAAAGTTCGGTGTTTGCGCATAGACGGGCAACGCGATCACCGCTACTACACCAAAAACAAACCTCTTCATTTCACTACTCCGTGATTCAAATGTTCCGCAACAACCGTGGAAAAAACACATGCAGCAATACGCCGCGCCCCGCCAGAAAACCCGCCACGGCGATCCACAACCCGGCGTTGCCGATCAGCGGCATCAGCGTATAGAGCAGCACCACAAAAATTACGAACGATGCGATCACCGTATTGCGCATGATACGCGTGCGCGTGGCCGCGAGGTACACGCCGTCGTAGGTATATGCCCACACCGACACCAGTGGCATCAGCATGGGCCACCAGAGGTAACTGGATGCCGCTGCGCGCACCTCCGGAATGCTGGTCATCAGGGCAATGATGGCGTGTCCCGCCACCGCGTAAATCAGTATGTTGACCAGGCCGACCACGCCTGACCACAGGAACACTACGCGCATATCGTGCAGGAACGCCGCGCGATCACGCCGCCCTACGGATTCACCGAGTATGGTTTCAGCTGCATGCGCCACGCCATCGAGCGCGAACGAGGTGAGCACCAGAAAATGATGCAGCACCTGATTCGCCGCCAGTTGCACGTCACCCAGCTCGGCGCTTTTCGCCATGAAAAAGCCCAGCACCGACACCACGCACACGGTGCGCAGCACAATGTCACCGTTGATTGTCAACATACGCTTTAACTGCGCGGGGTCGAGCAAACGCGTGGGGCGACCGCTTTGGTTATCACGCGGCAACGCGCGCAGCGTACGCCGCACGCTGTACAAGCCCAGCAGCAAACCCGCGTATTCCGCGATCAGCGACGCTGCCGCCACGCCGGGCACATCCCATTGAAACACGAACACAAACACCAGCGCCAGCACGATGTTCAGCAGATTGACGAACACCTGGATCACCAGCGGCGTGCGCACATTACGCAGCCCGTAGAACCAGCCGATGATCGCGTACGAACCCAGCACCGCCGGCATCGACCACACGCGGATCAAAAAATACTCGCGCGCGTAAAACTCGACCTGCGCGCTGGCGTTGATGAGCCAGAACGCGACACGGATGATCGGCAGTTGCAGCAACACGATAACGCCGCCGATCACGCCCGCCAGCATCAGCGCGCGCACAATCATCGCGCGCACCTCGGCATGCTCGCCCGCGCCACGCGCCTGCGCGGTGGGGCCGGTGGTGCCCATGCGCAGGCAGTTGAACAGGTGGTAGATGTAGTTGAACAACATCGCGCCGATGGCTACCGCGCCGATGTAATACGGCTCCGGCAGGTGGCCGACTACGGCAGTGTCCACCACGCCCAGCAGCGGCACGGTGACATTGGCGAGGATGATCGGCCACGCCATTGTCCACACCTGGTGGTGGGTGTTGGCCGGGGCGGGTGCGGTGTGTGTCACTCTATTCACGAACCGTAGGATGCCGGTGACGCAGCAACCGCATCGATGGCCACGTTGATCTTTCGATGGCGCCAAGCATGCCGCGCGACCGATGCGGTTCCTTCGTCACCGGCATCCTACGTACCAGCACCTTAAACACTCGCCAACAACTTGCCCCAACGCGCATCGGGCCGCTGCTTCATGCGCGGCCCCGCAGCATGCAGCGCCGCCCAGGTCGTCGCGAGAATATTGAGTATCGCCGGCTTGCCGTATGCAGCTTCGATCAGCGGCACGGCGTGCATGGCGTGCCACAGGCCGCCGGGCATCATGATCGCCTGCGCTTCCGGGGCATCGCGCATGGCCTGCACGGCAAGGTCGAGCGCCAGTTGATGATCCGCCGCCGGATTGGCGCTTTTGTGCTGCTCCAGCGTGCTGCCGCGCGCGGCGAGCGCGATCACTTCGATGCCCGCCTCATTGAGATACTTTGTCAACGGCGTGTTGGTCGCCTCGTGCCAGCGCGTCGCCAGTGCTACGCGTATCGCACCCAGGTGTTTTAACGCGGCGATATGCGCTTCGAGATCGGTGTCGCAGGCAATGCCGCTGCGCTGCTCGGCCTCCGCCAGAATTTCCAGCATGCGCTTGCGGCCCAGATAGGTGGCCACCGGCACGCCGCTTAACGCGATGCGATCGACTTTCTTTTTCTTGAGAATGTCGACCGCGCGCCAAAATGCCGGTAGTTCCCGCTCTACGGCTTCAAGGCTGTGGCCTTGCAGGTTCAGCCCAGTGGTCACCAGCATCATGCCCTCGGGCGCGACGCGGTAAAACTGATACGCATCCATGTCGGTTTGCAGATGCGGAATGATGTAGCCCAACTGGTACCACGGGTGAATGATGCTCATATCTACCCTTAAATATTGTTTAAAAACAAATACTTACATTAGAATAACATAGCAGTGCGTACGTCGTCAGCCACTGCCTCGATCGGCGCCGCCGCGCCCGGCTTGCTCAACATCCCCACGCGCACGCCGAGCAAGCGTATACGCCTGTCCAGCGGCACGCGCTTCAAACACTCGCCCGCCGCGCGGCGTATGGTGGTCGCGTCGCCGGTGGGTTCGTCGATGGTGTGGTCGCGGGTGACGGTTTTGAAATTATCGTAACGCAGTTTCAGGCCGATGGTTTTGCCGACCACGCCTTTACGTTTTAAATCGTCCGCCACGCGCAGGCACAGGTCGGTAAAGATGCGTGTGAGTTTTTCGCGGTCACGCACCGGATGTAAATCGTCCTCGAAGGTGGTTTCGCGGCTGATCGATTTCGGTTCGCTGTAAGTCACCACCACGCGTTCGTCGCGCCCGTGCGCGGCATCGTGCATCCACGCGCCAGTGTTCTTGCCAAAGTGTTCGATCAGAAAGGGCGGATCAGCCTTCGCCAGTTCGCCGATAGTGTGGATGCCCAGCGCCTCCAGCCGCGCGCTCGCCTTGGGGCCGATGCCGTTGATTTTGCGCGCCGCCAGCGGCCAGATGCGTGCTGACATCTCTTCCATACTCAGCACGGTGATGCCGCCGGGTTTCTCCAGATCAGACGCAATTTTCGACAGTAGTTTGTTGGGCGTGACGCCGATGGAGCACGACAATCCCGTGGCATCGCGCACCGCGCTTTGCATTTGCTGCGCGATGGCACGCGCGCGCGGCCAACCGCCGCTACCCGTTAATTCGGTGAGGTCGATATAAATCTCATCAATTCCGCGATCTTCCACCAGCGGCGCGATGGCGCGCACCGCCTCTTTAAACATCCGCGAGTAGCGCCGATACTGATCGAAATCCGCCGGCAACAGCCACGCATCCGGCGCGAGCTTGGCGGCTTTCATCAGACCCATGCCCGAATGCACGCCGAGCGCGCGCGCCTCGTAGGTGGCTGTGGTAATCACCCCGCGCCCGGTGTAGTCGCGCAGTGTAGGAAACCCCGCGTCACCCTCGGGCGCAGGCCCGCGCCGCCGCCCGCCCACCACCGCCGGCTGCCCGCGCAATTGCGGATAACGCAGCAGTTCCACAGACGCATAAAAAGCATCCATGTCGAGATGGGCGATAAAACGTATTTCCATGATGTGCAGAGTGTACGGTGTTTGCCGTGCCGCGACTATTTGACCCGGCACGGGGCATTTGCTACGGTACTCGCATTCTCGCTATTCAGGCCCATGGAAAATCCATGACCGCTTCCGCCGTAAAAAACAAAGATAACGCCGCGCGGCCCTTCGAGGTCGTGCCGTGCCAAGCCGCGCTCGGTGCGGAAATCCGCGGCATCGATCTCAACACTATCAGCGACGCCACCTTCAACGCCCTCCATCACACCTGGCTCGACAACGTATTGCTGGTGATCCGCGAGCAAACCCTGACGGCGGAGGATCTGGTAGTACTGATCAAACGCTTTGGTATTCCGGTGTCTTCGTCCAATCTGCACCAGCGTGATTTGCAGGAACGCACCGCCAATCAGTTGTTCAACCTGCCGCCGGAAGTGACCGTGGTCACCAACGTAAAAGAAAACGGCAAGGCGGTGGGCATCCTGGGCGATGGCGAAATCGTCTGGCACTCGGATTTTTCATTCAAGGAAAAACCCACCGCGGCGCGCATGCTGGTGGCGATGGAAGTGCCGCCGCGCGACAAAGGCGGCATCACGTTTTTTCTCAATGCCTATGCGGCGTACGAGGCGCTGCCCGCTGATTTTAAAAAGCGCATCAGCGGCAAAACCATCAAGCAGGGCAATATCGTCGATACCGCGATGAAGCTGCGGCCCGGCGCGTCGATCAATGACGACATCCGCCACACGCCCGGCCCCAGCCATCCGATTATTTCGACGCACCCGGAGACCGGCTGCAACTCGGTGTTCCTCGGCCGCCGCCATGCCGCCTACGTCAACGGCTGCACACTCGACGAATCCGAGGCGCTGCTCGACGAACTGTGGGCGTTATGCGTACAACCGCGCTTTTGCTACGAACACCATTGGGCCAAGGGCGACGTGGTGGTGTGGGACAACCGCGCCACCGTGCATCGTCGCGATCCGTTTGACCCCACGATTCGCCGCGTGTTGTATGCCGCGCAGGTCGAAGGCCACCGCCCGCTTGAGGCGCCGGATGCGCTGAGCCTGCCTGCGCATCCGCGGGATGCGTTATCACTTCCGTAGCCGCAGAACTCGCGTGTAGGGTGGGCAAAGCGCAGCGTGCCCACGCGCGCAAAACGTGGGCACGCTACGCGTTGCCCGCCCTGCCATTGTCGAATTCCCCAATCGATTAGCGCATGCAAACCAGCCTGTTCAGTCACGGCGCTTTCACGCGCTTTTGGGTCGGCGATGTCGCCTCCACGCTCGCCAATCAAATGATCGTGGTGGCGGTGGCGTGGCAGATTTACGATCTCACCAACAGTGCGCTGAGTCTGGGTTTGGTGGGGCTGGCGCATTTCGGCGCGCAGTTTCTGCTGACGCTGCCCGCCGGACACGCCGCCGACCGTTACGACCGGCGACTGATCGCAACGATCTGCCAGGGCGTGCAATGCGCGACGGCAATTCTGCTCGCGGTCGCCAACCACGGCGGCTGGATTAACGCCAACATCATCTACGCCACCGTGGCGCTCGCCGGTATGGCGCAAACTTATCAGAACCCGGCCCTGCGCTCGCTGCTGCCCTCGCTGGTGGGCGAAGAACAGTTGGCGCGCTGCATCGCGTTTCATGCGGCGGCAAAAAAAACCGCCATCATTGTCGGCCCCGCGCTGGGCGGCGTGGTGTATCTGTGGGGAGCGAGCGCGGTCTACACCGGGGCGGCAATTTGCTTCGCGCTCGCCGGCGCGATCATGCTGTCGATCCACTCGACCGCTGAGCCGCGCCATCACGAGCCGGCAAGCCTGCGCTACGTGTTCGGCGGCCTGCATTATATTTTTAGCAAGCCGGTGATCCTCGGCGCGATCTCGCTGGATCTGTTTGCCACGCTGTTGGGCGGCGCGGTGGCTCTGCTGCCGATTTACGCGCGCGACATTCTGCAAACCGGCCCCGCCGGGCTGGGGTTGCTGCGCACCGCGCCGGCCATCGGCGGCGTGCTGGCCTCGCTGTACTTGGTGCGCTGGCCGCTGAAACACAGCGTCGGCAAAATCCTCTTCATCACGGTGGCGGCGTTTGGCGTCACCACCGTGATCTTCGGATTTTCCACGTCGCTGCCGCTGTCGCTCTTCACGCTTGCCGTGATGGGCGCGGCGGACATGGTGAGCGCCGTCATCCGCCTGTCACTGGTGCAGCTTGAAACGCCGCCGGACATGCGCGGGCGCGTCAGCGCCGTGCATTCGCTGTTTACCGGCACTTCCAATCACCTGGGGCAATTTGAATCGGGCATCACTGCCGCATGGTGGGGCACAGTGCCGGCAGTGGCGGTGGGCGGCATCGGCACGCTGGTAGTGGTGGGGCTGTGGATGCGCTGGTTTCCCGATCTCATCAAGCGCGAAATACTGGGGCGCCGCTGACGCCGCGATCAAGCGGATTGACTGCCCACCCATCCCGTCATAGAGCCGTTCCACACATCCAGCCTCGGAGAAAGCCGCACATGAAACCGTTCACCGCCATTGCCCTCGGCCTGCTTGCCTGCGCGCGGCCTACGCCCGCGATGGCGCAGGCCCTTTCGACAGGATCAGGACAGGGATTTCCGTCCAAAGCCATC
>CAWUUY010000057.1:0-2607 GCA_963924885.1 uncultured Burkholderiales bacterium
CAACGTAGCGCGGCCTGACGCCCAGCGCTTCAGCGATCAGTGCCGGTGAATGCGCACCGGCAGTGAAAACGCCGTCGATATCACTGACTTTAAGGCCGGCATCCGCGCACGCGTTCGAGATCGATTCCAGGTGCAAGGCCATCTGGCTCTTGTGCGGCAAAACGCCCATTTCGTCGCTCTCGGCTGCGCCGACGATACAGGCCGTGTTCGAAAGCTCGCGCATTTTGTCTAGTTGAGCCATGATTAGTTCGCCTTGGCAGGTTGGAAGAACGGAAGGGTGAAGTTGTCATTCTGCTTCTGGTAGACGACTTGCACCGGCATATCGCAGCGGATCAAGGCTGGATCGGGCTTGATGTTGATGAGGTTCGACAACATGCGCGGCCCCTCCTCAAGCTCGATCATCGCGAGCACATACGGCAGGGTTGTCTTCACCGCGGGGTTAAACGAACGGTGGAGGATTTCGAAGGCGTAGAGCTTGCCCCGGCCGCTCGCCTCGATCCACGTGAGGTTGCGGGAGTGACAGTGCGGGCAGAGGATGCGCGGGTAGAAATGCGCTTTCCCGCAGTCCTTACATTGCGGAAGCATGAGCTTGTCTTGCTTTAAGCCTTCCCAGTACTGCTTTGCCTCAGGCGCCAGCGGATGCGGCAACGGACGTTCGAGTTGTTCCATAAGTCTCCCTTGGGTGTGGATCAATGGTGCGGATCAATGCGACAGGTCTGATTTTAAACTGGGTGTTGGATAAAAGCGAAACCCGCCCTGTTCGGCGGCAATTCAAAATCAAAGGGGAAGGCACGTATTGATGAATCTAGCTGAGCAAGCCGCGATAGCGCGGCAGGGCCTGGAGCCGACCCCCGGCACGCCGGCGGAACTGGCGGCGCACATCCGGCGGGAGACGGGCACGTGGGCCGATGTCATCAAGAAAAGCGGCATACGGGCGGATTAGCACGGCGGATTGCCGAATGCTGCGCGGCCCGTCAAAATGACACGCGTCGTTGTTTATGAATGTGTTCATGAGGAGGAGATGCCACCATGACCATGAGCAATGCAAGGTTTGAAATCCACGGTAAGCCTGCCGCGCGATGGTTGATGGCGATGCTTGCCATCATAGTCACGCCTGTCGCGCTGGCCCAAGGCTGGAAGCCCGACAAGCCCGTCGAGATCATCGCCACCAATGCGCCCGGCGGCGGCGCCGACCGCATCATACGCATCATGCTGAACGTGTTGCAGGAGCGCCGCGATTTCGCCGTACCGGTGTCGATCAACAATAAGCCGGGTGGCGGCAGCGCGGTAGCCTATGCGTATCTCAATCAGCATCCCGGCGACGGGCACTACGTGGCGCTTGGCTCCAAGGCGCTGCTCACCAACAACATCAGTGGGCGTGGGCCGAGTTACACCGAGATGACGCCGGTGGCGCATTTGTTCGGGGAATATGTGTGCGTGACGGTGCTGCCGGGCTCGCCGCTGAAAAGCGGTCGTGATCTAGTGGAGCGCATCGCAAAAAATCCCGCTGCGCTGAGCTTCGGCATCGCCACCAGCCTCGGAGGGCCGAATCATCAGGGCGTAGCGGCGGCGCTGAAGGCGGGCGGCGCGGAGGTGAAGGCGCTGCGCAATGTGATTTTTCAGTCGGGGGGTGCCGCGAGCACGGCAATGCTCGGCGGCCACATCGATGTGGTGCCGATCACGGCGGCGTTCGGCGCGGCGCTGCTGAAAAACGGACAGGTGCGCCTGCTCGCGGTAGGTTCACCGAATAGACTTGGCGGCATACTGGCCGATATTCCAACCTGGCGCGAGCAGGGCTACGATGCCGTGGTATCGAACTGGCGCACCATCGTCGGCCCCAGAGGCATGGCGCCGGCGCAGGTGGCGTTCTGGGAGGATGCGCTGCGGCGCTTTACCGAATCGGCCGAATGGAAAAAAGAAGTTGAGGCCAATTTCTGGATCAGTGAATTCATGAACCGTGCCGAGACGATGAAATTTCTGGAACGCGATCAAGCGGCGCTCAGGGCATTTCTGATGGATATGGGGCTGGTGCGGTGAGTGTCGCGCTTACTGCCGTGCCTACTGCGGCTTGATCCCCGCCTGTTTCGCGATCCTGCCAAAGCGCTCCACCGAATCAGCGATCACTTTGGCCAATTGATCGGGGCTGCCGGGTGCGGGCTGCGAACCGGCTTTTTGTATGCGCTCGCGCACGTCGGGCATGGCAAGTGCGCGTGCCACGCCCTGGTTTAACGTCTCAACGATATCGCGCGGCAATCCCGCCGGGCCGACGATGCTGCGCCAGGTGGTCATGTCGTATCCCGGCAGCGCGGCTTCGGACATCGTGGGAATCTCCGGCAGCATCGCCGAGCGTGTTAGGCCGGTGACCGCCAGCACACGCAGTTTGTCGCGGTAGGTGATGGCGTTGACCGATGGCGCGAAGTAGGCGTCCACCTGCCCGGAAATCAAATCGACGATGGCGGCGGGGCCGGTTTTATAGGGGATGTCGGTAGTGTCAATGCGTGCCATGGTGCGCAGCAGCGCGGTACACCAGAACGGAATTTGCCCGCCGCCGAGATTGGCGGTGGTGATCTTGCCGCGGCTAGTCCTTGCGAGCGCGATGAATTCCTT
>CAWUUY010000058.1:0-12289 GCA_963924885.1 uncultured Burkholderiales bacterium
CGGTAGGCAAGGCTTGGCCCCGAGATCGGGACGGCTTGAAGTCCGCCGTGCGTTCCTGGCTGCACCGCAGGCAGAAGCGGCCCGAGGTCATTCGCAATTTTTTTGAAGCCAAGCATGTACGATATGCCGCCTAGTCAATTAGGCCATATTTATCTGTCGGGGTAATAAGATCTAAATATTTGTTTTTTAAATAATAATTTTTCTGGAAACTCGCCATGACCAAAGCCGCCAATTTCAAACCCCAGCATTTCAAATGGGAAGTGCAGGGCAAAGTTGCCACCGTGACCTTGAACCGTCCCGAGCGCAAGAACCCGCTGACGTTTGAATCGTATGCCGAGTTGCGCGACACCTTTCGTGCGCTGAATTACGTCGATGACGTGAAGACCGTGGTGGTCACCGGCGCGGGCGACAATTTTTGTTCGGGCGGCGATGTGCATGAAATCATCGGCCCGCTGACCAAAATGAAAATGCCGGGCCTGCTCGAATTCACCCGTATGACCGGCGACCTGGTGAAAGCCATGCGCGCGTGCCCGCAACCGATCGTCGCCGCCATCGACGGCATTTGCGCCGGCGCGGGCGCGATGATCGCCTGCGGCTCCGATCTGCGTTACGGCACGGCGCGCAGCAAAGTCGCGTTTCTGTTTGTGCGCGTGGGCCTTGCGGGCGCGGACATGGGCGCGTGCGCGCTGCTGCCGCGCATCATCGGCCAGGGCCGCGCGTCGGATTTGCTCTACACCGGGCGCTCAATGGGCGGCGATGAAGCCGAGCGGTTTGGTTTTTACAACGCCATACACCAGCCAGGAAAAGTGCTCGCCGCTGCGCAGGACATGGCGCGTTCACTTGCCGATGGCCCCACCTTCGCCCACGGCATGACCAAAAAACTGCTGCATCAGGAATGGAACATGGGCTTGGATGAGGCCATAGAAGCCGAAGCCGAGGGCCAGGCGATCTGCATGCAGACGCAGGATTTTCATCGCGCGTATTACGCGTTTGCTAACAAGCAGAAGCCGGTGTTTGAAGGCGATTAAATTTCGCCGGTTTTGGGCGGGAGCCATCCCGCCTTTTGCGATTGTCACGGTTGGCGGAAGGCGCTGCGCTTTTCCGCCCTACGACAGCCTTATTTCTGCTGCTCCAAACTCCGTATCAACTTTCCCCACCGCGCCATGTCGCGCTGAATCACGTCGGCAAATTCGCGCGGCGTGCTGGCGATGGTGCTGATGCCCAGATCGACCACATGCTTGCGGATGTCCGGCGCGGTGATGGCGGCCACCATGTCGGTGTGTAATTTGTTGACGATGGTGGGGGGCGTTCCGGCGGGTGCTAACACGCCGTACCAGGTGCTGGCTTCGAAACCCGGCACGCCGGATTCGGCCACGGTTGGAATCTCCGGCAGCGCGGGCCAGCGTTGCGGGCTGCTGATGGCGACGGCGCGCAGCCGCCCGTTTTGCACCTGGCCGATGGTGGTGGACACCGCGCCGAACATGAGTTGCACGTGCCCGCCAACCAGATCGATCACCGCCGGGCCGCTGCCTTTGTAGGGCACGTGCGTGAGCTTCATGCCGGTGATCGATTTCAACAGCTCCATCGCCAGATAGGGCGAGGTGCCCGCGCCGCTCGACGCAAACGCCATTTCGTTGGGGCGTGATTTGGCGAGCGCGATGAGGTCCTTCAAGGTTTTTGCCGGCAGCGACGGATGCAGTAACAGCAGATTGGGATTGCTGCCGATCAGCGAAATCGTGGCGAAATCCTTCACCGGATCGTAGGCGAGCTTGCGTTGAAACGGCGTGATGGTGTGCGCGTTGGACACCATCACCAGCGTGTGGCCGTCGGGCGGCGACTTGGCGGCGATTTCGGTGGCAATCGAGCCATCCGCGCCGGGGCGGTTTTCCACCACTAGCGATTGCGGCCAAATGTCGACGAGCTTGCGGCTCAACACGCGCGCCAGCGTGTCGGTGCCGCCGCCGGTGCCGAAGCCGACGACCATGCGCACGGGTTTGGCGGGGTAGGCCTGTCCTGAGCCTGTCGAAGCGGTTTGCGCGTTCGCGTTAACAGTGAGGCTAAATATCGCGGCAAGCGTCAGTGAGAAAAATATAATATTCATAATAAAAACATAAACTTACGTTATTTCAGGTTACTTACTTTTTAGCCCGTGCATGAAACGCCGCCAGCCGCTCATTAAACTCCGGCGTATCAAACACCACTGCCATGTGCGACGAAATCATATCCAGATGCGCGGCCAGCGTGCCGCCGGAAAGCCCGTGATACACCGCGCGTTTCATCAGCGTCACCGCCTGTGGCGGCTGCGCGGCGATGGTGCGCGCGAGCTTCATCGCCTCAGTACGCACATCGGCATCGGGAATCACCCGGCTGACGATGCCGATGCGCTCGGCTTCCAGCGCATCGACCACGCGGCCTGTCCACAGCAACTCCAGCGCGCGCGACACGCCCACCACGCGTGGCAAAAACCAGGTGCCGCCGTCGCCGGAAATCACGCCCATGTTGATGTAGCTTTCGGCAAACGTAGACGACGCCGCGCAAACGCGGATGTCGCACATCAGCGCCATGTCGAGCCCCGCGCCGCGCGCCGTGCCGTTGACGGCGGCAATCACGGGGATCTCCAGCCGCTCCATCGCCAACGGAATTTTCTGGATTTCTTTCCACAGATATTTTTTGCGCTCCACGTTGTCCGAGGCCTGCATCACACTCATGTCCGAGGTGTCCGCGCCCGCGCAAAACGCCCGCCCGGCACCCGTGAGCACCAGCGCGCGCACGCGGGGGTCATCGGCGATTTGCGCCAGCGCCTGCGTCCACTCGGCTATCATGGGCCGGGTGAACGCGTTCAGGCGATCCGGGCGGTTCAGCTCCAGCAGCGCCACGCCGTCGTTATCGACAACCAGGTTGATACATTCAAAAGCCATGACTCGCCTCGCTAAACAGTTTGCGGTTTTGTTTTATAGGTGCGCTGACGCGCCGTGCGCCAGCGACAATAGCAGGCTTGCGCTGGGGCAACAAGAATGCTGCTTTGTCACAAAATAGGTTGCCCGAATATCCCGTGAGCGCTAAAGCATTCCAGTCGTTCCATCGCAGGTGGGTACCCATAAGCCCCTCTCAAGTGGCATTGAGTTATGGATTCCCGCCTGCGCGGGAATGACAGAGATGCTTTTGTGTGCTGTCGTGTGAGCGTGACAGAAAGCAACGTGGCGTCAAGCCACCGCGCCCGCAATCCTATCCGCCAGCGGCTGCACATCCGACAGACTGTCGATATTCAAAATGGCATCGGCGAGTTCGGCTGCCCGCTCATCGTTCACCTTCGCATAGCGCAGATTCGCCTTGAACTTGGCTAGCAGTTCGTCGTCACTCAGCGGATTGTCGGGATGGCCCTTGGCGCTCGTCTGGGTCACCTCACGTACGCCGAACGGGCCGTGCGCACGGATGGTGCAACCGCCGATGACGCAATGCGCGGCATCGGCTTGCGGGTACGGTGTGGCGCTGATTTTCGCGATCCATGCGCTGAGTTTGGGCGAGGGCGGAATTTCCTCGGCAAGCTGTATCGGCGTGACTTCGCCGTAAGCCAGCACATTCGCCACGCACCAATACACACTGAACTGCGCATTGACGCGCGTTCGCGGCGCGCGTTTCTCGGCGACGTCGCGGCCGACCACATCCAGCTCCTGCGGGCCGATCACCAGTTCGACGCGTTCGATTTTTTTAACGTCGCTGCCGAGCTTGGCATGCAACGCCAGCGCCGCACTGATCGCCGGATGCGTAAAGCGGCAGCTCGGGTACGGCTTGATCGAGAGGCGGTCGAATTCCCATGCCGTACCCAGTCCGCGCACGGCGCGCTCCGGCTCAAAGCGATCATGCAGATAGACCCGGCTCAGACCATCTTCGCCGGTGAGCGGATGTTTGACCCCGGGCAGACCGGTGCTGCCCATCAGCGCCGCCGTCACCGCATTCGCTGCGGCGAACCCCGGCTGCACGTGTTTGGTCGGCGCGCCTTCGCGGGTGGATTGATGGTTGCCGCTAGCCATGCAGTAGACGATGCCAAGCGCGTTGCGCAGCGCCTCCGGGCGCGGATCAATCAAACGCGCGGCGGCCAGCGTCGCACCGAAGTGACCGAACAGCGCGGTATAAATCCAGCCGCCCTCGACCAGATTCAAGCGCGTCGCCACACCCAGTCGGCAGGTCAGTTCGATACCCAACAGCACGGCCTCACAGAGTTCCTTGCCGCTCATCGAGCCGCGCAGTCCCGCGACGGCGAACGCCGCGGGTATTGCCGCAGAACCGGCATGCAGAGCCGCCTCGTCGTGCGTATCGTCGAATTCAAGCACATGGCCAAAGTAACCATTGCACAGCGCCGCAGTGATGGCCGGCACGCGCGGCCCGCCGATCACCCGAGCATCCGGACGACCGCCAGCATCAATCAACACTTTCAACCACGGCGGCATGCCTACCGCTGCGCGCCCCGCGATGGCCGCGCCGAGATAATCCAGCAGTTCGCGCCGCACATTCGCGCGCGTGGCTTCCGGCACTTGCTCCCAGCGCAACGACTGCGACAGCGCGATGAAGGCGTCCAGCGTTTGTTCGGGCGCGGCTGGTTTGTGATGGGTTGTGGCCATGCTTGCCTTTGTTTGTTCTCTGTCTGTTCTTCCCGCGAGCGCTACTCGGCGCGTATGCCGGACTGCTTGGCAATACGGCTCCACTTGGCGAGATCACTCAAGATGAGTTTGCCGAAGGCTTCGGGTGTGGCTATCACCGGATCGGCGGCCTCGGCGGACAGGCGCTTGGCCATTTCCGGATCGGCGAGGATCGCGTTGATTTCAGCATTGAGCTTGTTCACGATCGGCGCCGGCACGCCTGCTGGCGCGAGCAGGCCCCACCAGATACTGCCGTCGTAGCCGGGCACGCTTTCGGCGATGGTCGGCACTTTCGGGATCAGTGGCGAGGGCTTCACCGAGCCGACGCCGAGCGGCTTGAGCTTGCCCGAACGGATGTGCGGCAGCGCCTGGATCAATGTGCCGAAGACGACTTCCACCTGGCCGCTCATCACGTCCATCATTGACGGGCCGCCGCCTTTGTAGGGCACGTGGATGAGCTTCACCTTGGCGAGCTGGTTGAACAGTTCGCCGCCAAAATGGTTGACGCCACCGACACCCGATGTGGCATAACGCAACTCACCCGGCCTTGATCGCGCGAGCGCAATCAACTCCTTGACGCTCTGCGCTGCGAAGTTGGGGTGCGAACAGATCACGTTGGGGCCAGTCGCAATTTGACTGACCGGCGCAAAGGATTTCTCCGCATCGTAGGGCACCTTATGCACCGCCGGATTGATGGTGTACGAGGTCGATACGATCAGTAGCGTATGGCCGTCGGACGGCGCGCGCGAGGCGATCTCCGTACCGATGATGCCGTCGGCGCCGGGACGATTGTCCACGATGGTCTGATGCGGCATGCGCTCGCCCATCTTGCGCGCCAGAAATCGCGCGAGAATGTCATTGCTGCCGCCCGGCGGAAACGGCACGATGAGCCGTATCGGCTTGGCGGGAAAATTGGGGGTAACGTTGGCGGGAAAGCGGCCAACATCTGGTGTTTGTGCCACCACCGTGCCTGCGGTCATAAAACAAAGTAGCGCCGGCAAGCGAGCAAGCAGCGGGCATCGCAGCCGGTAAAATCGCGCGTTCATGGTCTTCCTCCGGGGCATTTTCTGAAATCCAATCTAAAGTCAGTGTAGACCGTGCCCCGTTGGGCTGTCAATTCATCTAGATCATTTGACAGATTCAAGCCAGCGGCGATAGCATCGGCGTCATGCCTGTCCAATCCGGTCTCAGCAGCGCCTTCGATTTTTCGCCGCACTTGCGTGACAGCGACGTGGTGACGTGGCTGCAAGGCACGGGCGAGCCGTTGGGGCTGACGGGCCGGCTGGTTGCCCAACGACATACGTTGCCGCCGCTGGAATTATTCGTGGGCATGCTGTCGAGCAAGACGCTCCAGCCGGAACACGCCGACCGCTTTCGCTTTCGCGGCCTCAATGGCGCGGGCACGGCGCGCACGCTCACGGCGGCGAACCTGCTTGATATCGTCCCCGCGCATGTGTCCGCCGTGCCGTCGCTGATCCGCGCGCGCGCGATACGCGTTGATGTACTGCTGCTGCGAGTGCGGCCGCATCCGAAGCCGGGGTTTTACACGGTGGGCGCGATGGTAGATTTTCTGCCCGCCATGTTACAGGCGGCGCGATGCGTGATCGCCGAGGTCGATGAGCGCTTGCCCATCACCTCGCAGGATGCGCTGGTCGCCGCCGAAGACATTGATGTGCTGACGGCATGCGACGCGGACGAAGTGCTGATCACCGACCCAGAGCCGACGGAGATCGATAGGCGTGTCGCCGCCCATGTGGCGGGATTGATCCCCGACGGCGCGACGATTCAACTGGGCGTCGGTGGACTGCCGGTGGCCGTGTGCCGCGCGCTGGAGCACCACAAGAATCTCGGCGTACACAGCGGCGTTGTCTCCGACACCATTGTTGATCTGGTAGAAAAAGGCGTGGTGACCCAAGCGCGCCGCATGGTCACCGGCGGCCTGTTCGGCACGCGCCGCCTGATGCAATTTGCCGACGGCAACGACATGATCGAGATGCGCTCGTCCGACTACACACACAACATTCAAGTGCTGGCGCGTCTGCCGAATCTGTACTCGGTTAACGCCGGTGTCGAGGTGGATCTGACCGGCAACGTAAATTCCGAAATCGCCGCAGGGCGTTATTTGGGCGCGGTCGGCGGACAGGTTGATTTTGTGCGCGGCGCGGTGGCGTCCCCCGGCGGACGCTCGATCATGGCGCTGCCGTCGGCCACGCCCGACGGCAAACACTCGCGCATCGTCGCGTCGCTTGAAGGCCGGCCGGTTACCACCACGCGCGCCGACATTGATATCGTGGCCACTGAGTACGGCGTGGCCGACCTGCGCGGGCGCTCGTTCAGCGAGCGTGCCGAACGTCTGCGCGCCATTGCGCATCCCGATTTCCGGGATCGACTTCAACTCAAGTAGGAACAGTCGATGCAAACAGAATCAGGCATTGTGGTGGACCAAGGCGCGGAAGGTGTAGTGCGGATACGTCTGAATCGCCCCGACCGCCTCAACGCGCTCGGCGTGGACATGACGGACGCGTTGCTGGCCGCGATTACGCATGCGGTGGCCAGCGAAGCGCGCGTGATATTGATCTGCGGCACGGGCCGCGCGTTCTGCGCGGGCGCGGATCTTAAAGAGCGCCGCACCATGGATGAGGCGGCGCGTATCAAACACAACCGCGCGATCAATGCAGCGGTGGACGCACTGGGCGCAGCGGCCATGCCGACCGTCTGTGCCATCAATGGCCTGGCCCTGGGCGGCGGCTGCGAAATCGCACTCGCTTGCGACTTGCGCTATGCCGCCGAGGATGCACCGATCGGTCTGACCGAGGCGCGTATCGGCGCCATTCCCGGCGCGGGCGGCACGCAGCGCATGCCGCGCGCCATCGGCGCCATGCGCGCGCTCGAACTCATCCTCACCGGCGAACCGATCACCGGCAAACGCGCGGAAGAAATCGGACTTATCAACGGCACCGTTGCCGCGGATCAGCTTGATGCGCATGTGACGCGCATCGCCACGCTGCTGGCATCGCGTTCACCCACTGGCGCGCGCACCGCCAAACAGTTGATTTACGGCGGCCTTGAAACTACGCTCGCCGACGGGCTGGCGCTGGAGACTGGCGCACTGCGCGACATCCTCACGTCAGCCGATTACGCCGAAGGCCTCGCCGCGTTCGCGGAGAAACGACCGCCGCGCTTTGTTACAGGTGTTACCAAGTGAGCGCCCATCGCAGCAAAGCCGAACACGTCGCGCAGCAGTTGCTCGAGCGCATCATCGCCGCCAAGTTAAAACCCGGCAGCAGCTTTGCCACCGAAGCCGAGCTGCTGCCGAAGTTCAACGTCAGCCGCCCGACACTGCGCGAGAGTCTAAAACTGCTCGAATCCCAGGGCGTGCTCGAACGCCGCCCCGGCCCCGGTGGCGGCATCATCGTGCGCGAGCCGAGCATCGACCAGTTGGCGCACGGGCTGTCGGTGTTTCTGCGCCTGCACGAAGTGCCGTTCTCGGCGGTGCTCAAGGCGCGCGAAGTGATCGAGCCGGCGCTGGCGTACGAGGCCGCCGTTAATGGAACCGAGGTGCACTTCGCGGAATTGGAGGCGTCCATCACGCGCATGAAGGCACTCGATGCGCCGCGCGATCAGGCGGCGTTTCTCGAAGAGAACCGCGTGTTCCACAGCATCGCTGCGCGCGCGGGCGGTAACAAGGTGCTGGAAGTGTTCTGGGACACCATCAGCATTCTTGCCGCGGGTGAGCATCACGGCATTCGGTATTCGGTGGGTAATCAGACGCACGTGGTAAAAGCGCACCAGCGTATACTTGACGCTTGCCGCCGCCGCGACGGCACTGCTGCCGCCGCCGAGATGGAGCGCCACGTGGGCGCGCTCGAAAATCTGGTGCGCCAGCGTTACCAGCATTTATTGAAACACCCGACCAGCGTTTTCGAGCGCCCTGGCCGTTTGAGGGCTTAACTCAATTGCGTAATATCACAGGAGTTTTTTATGATGCACTTTGAACTGACAGCAGAGCAGCGCAGCATGGTCAACACCGTGCGCGAGCTGACGCAGGAAGTCTTCAAGCCCAACGCGCTGAAATACATGGACGGCACGTTTCCCTGGGACAACCTCCACGAATTGGCGAAGATCGGTGTGCTCGGCATGGCGATACCAGAGGAATACGGCGGGCTGGGCCTGCCGGTACTCGACACCGCGCTGGTGCTCGAAGAAGTCTCCAAGGGCTGTTACGTCACGGCGATGGACCTGATGGGCGAAGTCGGCACACAGGCGCGGATCATTGCCACTTACGCGCCCGAGAGCATCAAACGCCGCTTGCTGCCGGGGGTGTGTACCGCAGAGGTCATCCTCGCCATCTGCATGACCGAACCCCACGCCGGCACCGATGTCGGCAACTACCGCACCAACACGGAAATCAAAGGCGACAAGATCGTCCTGAACGGCGTCAAAACGCTGATTAGCCGCGTCGACGAAGCGCAGGCGTTCGTAGTCTTCACCCGCGTCAACAAACTGCCGGGGATCGGCGGCATCGGTTGCGTGCTGATTGAACGAGGCACGCCCGGTTTCGAATGCACCGCGCGTTATCACACCATGGGTGGCGAAAATCTGGCGGAGATTCGCTTTGATAACTGCGAACTGCCGCTGGAAAACCTGATACTCAAGGAAGGCGGCTTTCGCAAGATGATCAGCGCATTCAACACGCAACGCTGCCTGAACCCCAGTGTATCGCTGGGGCTTGCCGAAGGCGCGTTCGAGGAAGCCGTTAAATACGCCCGCGACCGCAGCGCATTCGGCAAGCCGATCGGCGAGTTTCAGGCGATGCGCCATAAGCTCGCGGAAATGTACCGCGACATCGAAGCCAGCCGCTCGGTGCTGTATCGCGCGGCGGCATCGGCGAATCCGTTTCCTGACCCGTACCTGGCGGCAGTGGCGAAAATCACCGTGAATGAAATGTCGCTGCGGGTGACCAGCGATGCGATTCAGGTACACGGCGGTTATGGATTCACCGACGAATTTCCGGTGTCGCGCTTTTATCGCGGTGCGCGTTACGGCACGCTGGGCGGCGGCACCACCGAGACGTTAAAAGACCTCGTCGGCAAGAAAATCATGAACGATTTTCCGATCGATGGGTTTCTGGGCATGAATAATTTTTAGCTCGCTGATCACGTGATGCGCTCGCTTCTTTTCGTACCCGGCGACGACGAACGCAAGATCGCCAAGGGGCTGGCGTCTGCCGCCGACGCGCTGATTCTTGATCTTGAGGATTCAGTGGGGCAGCAACGTAAGCCCGCCGCGCGCGCGCTGTGCGCCGCCACGCTGGCCACTGGGGCTCGCATGAAACTGTTCGTGCGCATCAATGCGCTGGACACGCCCGCGGCGTTGCTGGATCTCGCCGCAGTGGTCAAGGCCCGCCCTTTCGGCATCATGCTGCCGAAATGCCGTGGTGGAGATGACGTGTGTCTTGTGTCGCACTATCTGACAGCGCTTGAGGCACGGGAAGGCTTGCCGCCTGGTGACATTCGCATTCTGCCCATCGTCACCGAAACCGGCGGTTCGTTGTTCGGCCTTGGGCGTTATGACAACCCGCCGATCCCGCGCCTGTGCGGCATGTTGTGGGGCGGCGAAGACCTTGCGGCAGACCTGGGCGCGATCACCAATCGCGACGAGGACGGACGATATGCCGCGCCCTATCTGCTGGCGCGTTCGCTGTGTTTGTTTGCGGCGGCAGCGGCCTCGGTCGTTGCAGTCGACGCGGTCTACACCAACTTTCGTGATCCCGCCGGTTTGAGGAAGGAAGCGGTCGAGGCGCTACGCAGCGGCTTTTCGGCGAAAGCAGCGATCCATCCAGATCAAATTGCCATCATCAACGACGCATTCACCCCGTCCGCGGCGGATATCGAGGCGGCGCGCAAGGTGATTGCGGCATTCGATGCGTCACCCGGCGCGGGCGTGGTGTCGGTGGACGGCAGGATGCTCGACAAACCGCACTATCGTACCGCGCAGCGGGTGCTGTCGCGCGCGGCAGGAGCATAGCTTATGGAAGCACGTTACCCGCTTTCGGGAATAACGGTAATCGATCTTTCCCACATATACGCCGGCCCCTACGCCACGTTTCTGATGGCGATGGCGGGCGCGAACGTGATCAAGGTCGAACCGCTGGAAGGCGAGAACCTGCGCAGCCGCGGCGACATGGGCGGGGCCGACATGCCTTTCGCCATGTTGAATTCCAACAAGCAGCCGGTCACGCTCAATCTCAAGTCGGAAAAAGGCCTGGCGCTGTTCCGGGAAATGATCGCGCGCGCCGACATTCTCGTCGAGAACTTTGCGCCGGACGTCACCGACCGCCTCGGCATCGGCGCGGCGGATTTGCACAAGATCAACCCCCGGCTGATTTACGGCTCCAGCACGGGCTATGGAAAATCCGGCCCCTATCGTGACTATCCCGCGATGGACCTGGTGATGCAGGCCATGTGCGGCATCATGGATTCAACTGGGTTCGCGGATCATCCGCCGGTCAAATCCGGTGCTGCGATGTGCGATTTCAGCGCGGGTGTACATCTCTACGCTGCCGTTATCACAGCCCTTTACGAGCGCGAGCGTACCGGCAAGGGCCGCGTGGTTGAAATCTCCATGCAGGACGCAAACTATGCGTCACTCGCCTCGAATTTCGGCATGCTGCACGCGCGTGGCGCGGCTGCCCCCGCGCGCACCGGCAACCGGCATGCCGGTCTTGGCATCGCACCCTACAATGCCTATCAGACGAAGGACGGCTACGTGGTGCTAAACGCGCCGGCGGATCATCATTTCCACGCGATACTCGATGTCATGGGCCGGCCGGACCTCAAAACGGATCCGCGCTTTCTCAGCCGTGCCACGCGCGTCGCCAACATGGCCGCAGTAGACGAATTGGTCGAGCGTTGGACAAAGACGCTAACCAAGCGCGAAGTGGCGCAACGCATGCTGAAGGCGTCAGTGCCGTGCGCCGAGGTGCGCACGCTGTCCGAAGTCATGAGTGATGAAAACATGCACGCGCGCGGCAGCCTGCAATGGGTCGATCATCCCAAGATGGGCCGTGTGGTGCTGCCTCATTCACCGCTCGTGTTTGAGGGCACGCCACGCCGGCCGCTTGAACCCAACCTGCCTCTGGGTGGCAGTAACGATGCCGTGTTTGGAGAATGGTTAGGCCACACTCCAGAGGAATTGGCGGCTTGTAAAGCTGAAGGCGTGATCTGAGAACGTACCAGCGAACAGAGGCATTCAGCGTGTCATCCGCAGAGATGTAATCGACCTGACAGACACCATCTGAGCGCTTCTACTATTAAGCGCTCACAGATGCAAAAGCAGCCACTCGTTAGGGTTTATCGTGATCGACCCAGTTCGACCCTAACCCGCCGTTCAAATTTCTCCAAAGCCGCCATTCAAGCAGGCTGCTCGGCGGAGTGCCGCCAACCAAAAGAAACCTCGCCAAAGCGGAGTCTTTAAGCTGTGTGTTTTGAATTAAATTGTGTAGCATTACGCTTTCTCTGGCACCAATAGATTAGCGCAAGCCTCTGCTACGCCATTCGCCGGTTCCTTCTCGCCGGGCATGGTGGCAAATCCAGCCTTGGCTATCACTCCGGCACGAGACCAGCGTTCTGTTTTTTTCAGTTCGGCCAGCC
>CAWUUY010000059.1:0-3063 GCA_963924885.1 uncultured Burkholderiales bacterium
GCGACAGTTCCGGTAGCGCGCCCATGCAAAACAGCTTACTCTTTACCCTCTTAAAGTACAATCCATTTGTCGCTTACTTCATAGCGGCTTACCAGACACTCCTAATGAATAATCTCGCATAAATGGTGCTTCATGAAAACTGACTGGCTGCTTGTCAATGTGAAGCTGCCTCCTACCGGGGTATAACTGAGCGGATAGTATTGGCCGATAGCCGCCATTTACCACTACATGCGCAGATCGATAAAGCACCGCAAGGTAAATCTCTACTCTCAAACCTTACCCCTCAACGCACCACCCACGGCTTGAAATAATCCGTGCGATCCGCCGAATACACCACGTAGTGCTTCACTTTTTTGTCGTGCAGCACGTGCAACGTCACGTCGTCGCCGGCCTCGCCGCTGGCCCACAGGCGTTCGTAAAACTCGGGCTGGCTGCCGATGGAGTGACCGGCCACGCCCAGCACGATGTCGCCGCGCTTGATGCCGGAGCGGTCGGCCGGGCCGTCGCGGAGCGTGCGGGTGACGACGACGTGGCCTTCGATGTCTTCGGTGTAGATGCCGAGCCACGGGCGCGCAGGGGTTTGCCGGCGTCCGTGCGTCACCAAATCGTCGAGTATCGGTTTGAGCAGGTTGATCGGGATGAACATATTGCCGGGAAACGCCACACCGGTAGCGAGTGTGTCGCTCACCCACAGCGAGGCGATGCCGAGCAAGGCGCCGCTATCATCCAGCAATGCCGCGCCGCTGTGCTCGCCGCGCGGCGGCGCGGTAAAAATCGCGTCGTCGATCATGTATTCCCACCAGCCGGCAAAACGGCGGCGCGACGACACGCAGGCCGGCGACACGCCGCCCGCGTCTGCGTGTGCGGCGATGCGCACGGTTTGCAGGGTGCTCAGTGTGGATGAATCACCGAGTTTCAAAGGCTGCTTCGCAGCGCTGGCCTGCGTGCGCAGCAGCCCAAAACCGGTGGCGTGATCGAAGCCCACCACGGTCGCGGGATACACACCGCCGTCCGGCGTCATCGCCAGAATGGAACCGGCCTCGATCACCAGATAACCGACGGTGAGTATCAGGCCGCTGGCGTCGATCACCACGCCGGTGCCTTCGCGCTCGGCGCCCAGCGTGTCGGCGCTGCGCGCGCCGGCGATGGCCTTGATGCTCAATTTGACGATGCCGTTGGGCAGATCATCGCTGCGGCCCGCCTGCGTATAGGGCGTGTTGACGGCGCGCCAGGTGGACAGCGCGACGCTGAATAATGAAGGGGAATTCACGATGTTGCTCAACGGGTTACTCCACCATGTTCACTGAGCGCCTCGTATCTAACATCCACGATTTCAATTTTGCGCGCGCCCGCCGGGGTGCGCAGCAATACGGTATCACCTGCGCCGTGCTTGATCAACGCGCCGGCAATCGGCGAAATCCAGCTCACGTGGCCGCGCGCGGTGTCTACTTCATCGAGCCCGACGATGGTTACGGTATGCGTCTCGCCGGTGTCATCCACGTAATCGACCGTGGCGCCGAAAAAAACCTGATCCGTGTCTCCTCGCGCGGCGGGATCGACCACTTCGGAATTATCAAGACGGCGCGTGAGGTAACGAATGCGCCGGTCGATTTCGCGCAGGCGTTTTTTGCCGTACAGGTAATCGCCGTTCTCGGAACGATCGCCGTTGCCCGCCGCCCAATGCACCACCTTCACCAACTCCGGCCGCTCGACGTTGAGCAATTGCGTTACCTCGCCTTTAAGGCGCGCGTAGCCCTGCGGCGTCATGTAATTCTTGACGCCACGCGGCAACGGCGATGCTTCCTCGTCATCTTCTCCGTCAACCACGGGTGCGGTGGATGTGTTCATACGCCTAGTTTAGCGAAATTGGCGTTGGTCAGACAGCACAACTGAATTAGAATTCATCCACCTTAAGGCTCGCTCCTCACACCTCACGCCTCACGCATGCTCGACCAACACCTCGTCTTCGTCGATCTGGAAACCACCGGCGCCACTGCCACCCATGATCGCATCACGGAAATCGGCATCATCGAGGTCAATCACGGGCAGGTGATCAGCGAGTGGTCCACGCTGGTTAATCCGCAAATGAGCATTCCGCCGGCGATTCAGGCGTTGACCGGCATCAACAACCGGATGGTGGCCAACGCGCCGATATTCGAGGATATCCAGCAGGACGTGCTGCAACGACTGGAAGGCAAGTTGTTTGTCGCGCACAACGCGCGCTTTGATTACGGGTTTCTGAAAAACGAATTCAGCCGCTGCGGCGTGACCTTCACCGCGAACGTGTTGTGTACGGTGAAGCTCTCGCGCAAGCTCTATCCGGAGTACCCGCGGCATAACCTCGATACGCTGCTCGAACGCCACGGACTCGATTGCGAGGCGCGCCATCGCGCGCGGGGTGACGCCAAAGTGCTGTGGCTGCTAGCGCAAAAATGGACCGCCGAGCGCGGCGCCGATGCCGTGCGCGCCGCGGTGGAAAAACTCGCCAAGACGCAAACCGTGCCGGCGGGTCTGCCCGATCTTGCTTTCGACAACATCCCGCAAGCGCCGGGCGTGTATTTCTTCTACGGCGATAACGACGTGGTGCTGTATGTGGGCAAAAGCATTAACATGCGTTCGCGCGTGATGGCGCATTTTTCCGGAGACCATCGCGTCAACAAGGATATGCAGATCGCGCGCCAGATCAAGCGCATCGACTGGCGGCAGACCGCCGGAGAGCTGGGCGCGCTGCTGCTCGAAGCCCGGCTGGTCAAACAACTGTCGCCGGTGCATAACCGGCAACTGCGGCGCAACTCGCAGTTGTGCGCCTGGCATTGGCGCGACAGGGATAATGATGGCGGCAGCGCGCCGCAACTGGCCACCGCCGGCGATATCGACCCGGCGCGCTTCGGCGAGTTGTATGGCTTGTTCCGCTCGCGCCCAACGGCGATCGAGGCGCTGCGCGAAATCGCCGCTACACACGGGCTTTGCAATATTTTGCTCGGCTTGGAGAAACGCGACGGGGCATGTTTCGCGCACCAGATCAAACGCTGCCGCGGCGCTTGCGTCGGGCTGGAGTCGCGC
>CAWUUY010000060.1:0-3534 GCA_963924885.1 uncultured Burkholderiales bacterium
GATGCGCTTTTGCAGCACCTTGACGATATCCTGATCCGCTCCTGGGATCAGCGCATCCATCAGTTCCACCACGGTGATTTTGCTGCCGAGCGCATCGTACACCGTCGCCATTTCCAGGCCGATGATGCCGCCGCCGACCACCAGCAGGCGCTTGGGAATCTGCGCGAGTTCCAGCGCGCCGGTGGAATCGATGATGCGTTTATTGTCGTAAGGAAACCCCGGTATGCGCGAAACCTGCGAACCGGCGGCGATGATGCAGTGGTCGAACGCGATGGTTTTCACGCCCTCGGCGGTTTCAACCTTGATCGTGTTCGGCGAAGCAAACTCGCCGCGCCCGGTGACCACCTGAACTTTCCGTTGCTTCGCCAGCCCCGTCAAACCCTTGGTGAGTTTGCCTACCACGCCGGATTTCCACGCGCGCAGCTTGTCGATATCGATCGCGGGTTTGCCGAAGGTGATGCCGGTGTGCGCGGCTTCGTCGGCATCGGTAATCACCTTCGCCACATGCAGTAGCGCTTTGGAAGGAATGCAACCCACGTTCAGACACACGCCGCCCAGCGTTGGGTAGCGTTCAACCAGCACCACTTTTTTGCCCAGATCGGCGGCGCGGAAGGCGGCGGTGTAGCCGCCGGGGCCTGCGCCGAGCACGAGGACTTCGGTGTGGATGTCGGCTTTGATGTTGGCTGCGGACGCTGGCGCGGGTGTTGCGGCAGGTGGTGGCGGTGCAACCGGCGTGGCCGCCGGTGCTGATGCGGCGGGCGCTGTCGCCGCAGTTGCAACATCGGCAACTTCCAGCATCAATATCAGCGACCCTTCCGACAGCTTGTCACCGGGCTTGACCTTGAGTTCTTTCACTACGCCCGCAACCGGCGCGGGCACATCCAGCGTGGCCTTGTCGGACTCCAGCGTGACCAGCGAATCTTCCGGCTTTACCGTGTCGCCGGGTTTTACCAGCACCTCGATCACGGGAATGTTCTTGAAGTCGCCGATGGCGGGGACTTTGACTTCGATCAGCTTTGACATTAAAAATCCAATAAAAACAAATACTTAAGAATTATTCGCGAATGTGGCCATCGCCAAACACCACGTATTTGAGCGAGGTCAGTCCTTCCAGCCCCACCGGCCCGCGCGCGTGCAGCTTGTCGGTGGAGATGCCGATCTCGGCGCCGAGGCCGTATTCGTAGCCGTCGGCGAAACGCGTGGAGGCATTGACCATCACCGAGCTGGAATCGACTTCGGTGATAAAGCGCCGCGCGCGCGTCAAGTCCTCGGTGATGATGGCGTCGGTGTGGCGCGAGCCGTAGGTGGTGATGTGTTCGATGGCCTCGTCGAGATTTTCCACCACGCGCACGGACAAAATCGCCGCGAGGTATTCGGCGTACCAGTCTTGTTCGCTCGCGGGATTCATCGCAGGCACGATGGTGCGAGCGGCGTTGTCGCCGCGCAGCTCGATGCCTTTGTCGAGATAGATCTTGCACAGGGGCGGCAGAATTTTTTGCGCAATGGCGCGCGCCACCAGCAGCGTTTCCATGGTGTTGCAGGTGCCGAGGCGTTGCGTCTTGGCGTTGTCCGCGACGCGTATCGCCTTATCAAAATCCGCTTTGTCATCGATGTAAACGTGGCACACGCCATCGAGGTGCTGAATCATCGGAATGCGCGATTCACTCAGCAGGCGCTCGATCAGACCTTTGCCGCCGCGCGGCACGATCACATCGACGAATTCGCGCATGGTGATCAGCTCGCCCACCGAGGCGCGATCAGTCGTCTCGATCACCTGCACCGCGGTATCGGGCAAGCCGGCGGCGACGAGGCCCTCGCGCACGCAGGCGGCAATCGCCTGATTGGAATGGATCGCCTCCGAGCCGCCGCGCAGGATCGCCGCGTTGCCGGATTTCAGGCACAGCCCGGCGGCATCCGCCGTCACGTTGGGACGGGATTCGTAAATAATGCCCACCACGCCCAGCGGCACGCGCATTTGCCCGACCTGTATGCCCGAGGGCCGGTACTTCAGGCCGCTGATTTCGCCGACGGGATCGGGGAGCCTGGCGATCTGGTTCAGGCCATCCCCCATGGCAGTGATGGTTTTCGGCGTGAGGATCAGGCGGTCTATCGCCGCGTCGTCGAGCTTTTTCTTGCGTGCGTCGGCCACATCCCGCGCGTTGGCGTCGATCAACGATTGCGACGCGCGCTCAATCGCCTGCGCTGTTGCGCTGAGCGCCATGTTCTTTGCAGACGTGCCGGCCTTGGCCATCAGCCGCGATGCGGCGCGCGCCTGCCGGCCCACGCCGTGCATGTAGGTTTGTACGTCCATAATCTAATTTTACCCTGATTAACAAGGAGTTGGCGCACCTTTGTCCGCGTATCCATCGCCTGTAACACGCGATAACGACGAGCCGAGCCGCTGCCGGGCAGCGTGCGCCTTGTTAGCGCCTATAGGTCGCTTTTCGCCATATCGCTTCCATCGGCCCAGTGTCAAAACGCGCCATCCACCAACGGCTCGCGGCAACCTGCGCGAAAACGATTACGAGGGCAAGTAACGACAGTTCAGCGTGGCGCCATACCGCGCCAAGCCCGAGCCCCCAGCCCGACAGCAGCGCGCCCATTAGCACTGATTGCATCAGGTAGTTGGTCAGCGGCATGCGCCCGGCTGGCGCGAGCCACATTATCGCGGCGCTGACGGCGCGCGTGTGGCGCAGTTTGACGATCATGGCGACATACAGCGCGATGGTCATCGAGCCGAACAGGATGAATAATTCCGCGAGAAAGTCCATGCTGCCGGTGGTGGCGAGCGTCGACCGATAGTTAAGCCATGCGCCGATGGCCGCCGGAATCAGGCCGAGTGCGCCGATGCGCACGGCGGCACGCCAGACGCGCGGATGGCGCTCGGGGTGGTGCAGCCACCCCTGTCGCGCGGCAAGCGCGCCGAGTAAAAACAAGGAAAGCACCAACGGTATTATCAGCAGCAGCACGCTGATCAGCATAACAAGATAATCCCGCGCGCGCTCCGCTACCTGATCCGCGAAGCTGGCGGTGGTGTAGAGTGAAAATGCTTCCAGCGTTTTTTCCCGCATCGCTCCGTCGTCTGGCGGCAAGCTCGCCATTATCACGGCGAATCCGCCCATCACGACCAGAAAGATGACGGCACATGCAATCCACCACTGGCACGCCACGCGCGCGAGTTGCGCCGACCGCAAGCCGGCATACGTCACCAGGATGAGGCCGCACACCGCGTACGCGGCCAGGATATCGCCGGAATACAGCAGGATGCCGTGCGCGACGCCCAACACCAGCAGAAACCACAGGCGGCGGCGGTAGGCTTGCTGCGCAGCTGCCAAACTGTGCGACGCTTGCGCAGCGGACGCTTGACCGGTCACGGCGCGTTGTAGTGAGCGAATCTGCAACGTGAATCCGAAGCCAAACAAAAACGCGAACAGCGAAATGAATTTCGACGAGACGAATGTCGCCACTAGCAAATAGGCGATGGAATCCACCGTGCGCGGCGCTTGCGCAAAGTAGCCGAGTGGGTCGCCCGGG
>CAWUUY010000061.1:0-14564 GCA_963924885.1 uncultured Burkholderiales bacterium
ACGTGGTCTCAAGTGGCGCTGTGTTATGGGTTCCCGCCTGCGCGGGAACGACAGCGCGGTGTATTACGTGCGATCACAATATTCACGCCGCCTCCGCAATAAACTGCAACCTCGCCAGATGCGCATACAGCGGACTGTCGCGCAGCAACTCCTGATGCGTGCCCATCGCATGGATGCGTCCGCCGTCCATCACGATAATCCGATCCGCGTTGCGCACGGTCGCCAAGCGATGCGCGATCACCAGCGTGGTACGTCCGCGCTCCAATTGCTCCAGCGCGGCAGCCACCTGGCGTTCGCTTTCGGCGTCGAGCGAACTCGTCGCTTCATCCAGCAGCAAGATCGGCCGATCCGCGAGCAAGGCGCGCGCAATCGATATGCGCTGGCGTTGCCCGCCGGAGAGTTTGACGCCACGTTCGCCCAAATCGGTATCAAAACCTTCCGGCAGCTTGTCGATAAATTCCAGCGCATGCGCCGCAGCACACGCCTCGCGGATGTCGGCATCGCTGGCGTCAGGCCGTCCAAAGCGCACATTGTCGGTCACGCTGCCGGAAAAAATCACCGGATCCTGCGGCACGATGGCCATCGCGCGTCGCAGCGCCTGCGGATCGCAGTGTTTACTATCCGCGCCGTCGATGAGTATGCGGCCCGACGTCGCATCATAAAACCGCAACACCAGGGCAAAGATCGTGGATTTACCCACGCCCGACGGCCCCACCAGCGCCACGCGCTCGCCAGGTTCGATGCTGAACGACACTGCCTCCAGCACCGGCGTTTCCGCCCGGGCCGGGTAAGTGAAATGCACATCGTCAAAGCGTATCGCGCCCTTGAGCCGCGCAGGCAAGGCGATCACCGGCGCCTCGGCCACCAGCGCGGGCTTCGTATCCAGCAACTCAAACAAGCGCTCGGTCGCGCCCGCCGCGCGCTGTATCTCGCCCCACACCTCGGACACCGTGCCCGCGCCGCTTGCCACCACCGCCGCGTAAAACACAAACGCCGACAACTGCCCGCCGGTGATGCGCCCCGCGAACACATCATGCCCGCCGATCCACAGTATGCCGCCCACCGCGCAAAAGCCGATCAGCAGCACCAGCGAAATCAACCATGCCTTCACGCGGATGCGATGCAGGCCGCTGGCGTACGCGGACTCGGCGGCGGCGTCAAAGCGCGCGCGGGTGTGCGCCTCGTGCCCGTACGCCTGAACCGTGCGCACCTCATGCAGCGATTCATCGATGTGCGCCGACACATCCGCCACGCGATCCTGGTTGTGGCGCGACAAGCGCCGCACGCGCCGCCCCACCACCAGTATCGGAATCAGCGTCGTCGGCACGCCCAGCACAATCAGCGCCGCGAGCTTGGGGCTGGTGGCGAACAACATCGCCAGCGCGCCCAGCATCATCAACCCGTTACGTAAAAACATCGACAGCCCGAAACCGATCACCTGCCGTATCTGCTCGGTGTCGTTGGTCAGCCGTGACGAAATTTCACCGGTGCGCGCGGAATCAAAATACGCCGGAGATAACGTCAGCACATGCGCGAACACCGCGCGCCGCAAGTCGGCGATGATGCGCTCGCCCACGCTCATCATCAGGAAAAAGCGCGTAAAGGTTGCCGCGGCCAGCAGCACCGCCACGCTCACCACCGCCGCCAGCGCCAGATTCAGCAAATGCGGATCGCGCGTGCCAAAGCCAGCGTCGATCACGTAACGCAAGCCCTGGCCCAGCGCAAGCACGCAGCTTGCGGCGATCAGCAGCGCGACCAATGCGGCGGCAACGCGCCACTTGTACGGCAGCAGGAATTTGCCGAGGCGCGCGAGTTGAGATACCTCGCCCTTGGGCAACATCGGCAAGTTGCTGCTCATAGCCAATAATTACGTAAGCATTTGTTTTTAAACAATTATTTGTTAAACCGATAAACTCTGCCCACCCGCCGTCGGCAGGAACATCGACTTGCCACCCGCGCCGCCGCCGACGATCACGATCAAATCTTTCGGTGCGTTCATGATCGGCACCATCGCGTTATCGTCGCTTTGATCGACGAATTCCGGGAAGTGCGGCCCCTTCGATTTGCCGCGATTTTTCATCAGGCCCCACGGCTGGCGTGCCATGTCAAACAGTGCGTTTTGGATGTCACGCTTATTCCATCCTGCCACCGACAAGTGTTGCACATGCTCCAGCCCCAGCACCAACACCGGATGCCCTTGCGAATACAGATTATTCACGCCGAGCGTCGCCATCGACGACGCAAAGGTACGCATGATTTCCGTCGGGTCAGTTTGAATGTTTTCGGTCATGCTGTGCGGCGCTTCGGCGTTGACCACCGTGACGACGTTTTGCTCGCGCCTGAAACCGTGCGTCACATGCAGCGGCTCCCACGGATTCGCGGCTTCATACTCGCCGATGCAATAGGTGTATTTGCCCGGATGCCCGGTCTGCGAGGCATCCACGCCCGGCCCCGCGCCGCCGATGTTCACCAGCACGAGACGCAGCGCGCGCCCGATGGTGGCGTTGGCGCGCCAGCCCGGCCCGAACAGGCCCGTGCCGCAGTTGATGCGCAGTTGCTGCACGATAGGGCCGTTGATGATAAGCAGCGGCGCGCCCGCGTGCGTGGTGGTTTGCCGGTGTGACAAACCATACGCCGGCTCCGACACCGCCTTGAGCGCGGCCACCACCACCGGCAGATACGCCGGCTTGCAGCCCGCCATCACCGCATTCACCGCCACCTGCCGCAAGGTGGCGCGGCCCATCTTGGGCGGTACCACGCTGATAAGTTCCTCGGCGTCGCGGCCCGGCATGCCACTGAGCATCGCCGCCACACGTGCTTCGGTAGGCGGCACGATGGGCAGGCCATCGGTCCAGCCATGTTCGTAAAAATAATCGTTAATCGCGTCGTATGAGGCGTCGGCTTCCATCCCGTTCATGGCGTTCATCGCGGCATCACCGCGTCAGGCAACGGGAACGGATGCTCGCTCACCTCGTGCGCCAGCACTTCCGCCAAGGTGGTCAGCGCATGCGCGCACTGATCCGCGATATCCGCGCCACGCTTTTCGATCAACGACACATCGCGGTCGCCCACCGGGTGCGGCACCACCACGAACGGCAACGTGGGGTGCCCTATACCTTCCGCCGTCACCTGCGCCAGCGGCGCGAACGCGGTGCTCACCACGGTGATTGTCGGGATGCCCAGCGCTTCGAGTTCGGCCGCGTCACGCGCGGTCCACGGGGTTGACGAGCCTCAGTGACCAACGCCATTAATCACCGCGTCGCAACTGGCGGCCATCTCTTGGGCAAATGGCGACGGCTTGCCGAGACAATTCTTGCGCCAGATTTGGATCTGCGCGCCATGTTCACGTTGCAGTTTATCCGCGATGCCGCGCAACACGATGGCGGCGAACTCCTTGTGGTTATCCAGCACGCCGATGCGCACGCCACGCAAGGTCGATAAACGCGTGGCCAGCACGTGCATGTCCGTTTCAATCGCGCCGGTAGGCACATAGACAGCCACGCCGCGGATGGTACGCAGGCTCGTTCGTGTTTGTGATTGGGTCATAACGTTACTCCATCCAATGGTATTCTTTACAGAGTCGCATCGTAGCCCGCCCGGCAGTCGTGCGCCAGTATTCACCTCATAGCACCATAAAGGAATCACCCTTCATGACTCTGCCGTTACGCACCCTCGTCGCCGCCGTCTGGTTTGCATCCGCCGCCCTCGCGCAAGCGCAAGCCTGGCCCGCGCGCACCGTGCGCGTGATCGCCCCTTTCGCCGCCGGCGGCACCGCCGATCTGCTGGGCCGCATCACCGCAGGCAAACTCACCGAGAGCATGGGCCAATCGTTCATCGTCGAAAACCGCGCCGGCGCGGGCGGCGTGCTCGGCTCCGAACTGGTAGCGCGTAGCGCCACCGATGGCTACACCCTGCTGGTATCCGGCGTGGCCTCGCATGCCATCGCGCCTGCCCTCTCGGCAAAATTTCCGTTTGATCCGGTAAAAGATTTCGCTCACATCGCACTCTTCGGCGGCCCGCCCTCGGTGCTGGCGGTGCATCCGTTGCTGCCGGTGAAAGATTTAAAATCGTTCATCGCCTTCGCTAAATCCAAACCGCGCGAACTCACCTACGGCTCGCCGGGTAACGGCACCCAGGGGCATTTAATCGCAGAAATGTTCAACCGCGCCGCAGGCATCGACATTCAGCACATCCCCTACAAGGGCGCGAGCGTCGCGGTGATCGATGTGATGGCCGGCCACACGCACGCGATTTCCACCACGTTGACCACCGCCGGCACGCAAATTCGCGCTGGGCGGCTACGCGCTCTGGCCATCAGCTCGGCGGCGCGGCTGCCCGACTACGACGTGCCCACCTACCGTGAAGCGGGGTTCCCCGATCTCGTGGCAAACATTTGGTTTTCGCTGTCCGGCCCCGCCGCGTTATCACCGGAAATCGTCAACCGCCTGAACAGCGAAGTGCGCCGCGTGCTGCAACTGCCCGACGTGCGCGCGCGTCTGCGACCCGAAGGTATAGAGCCAGGCAACCTTGATCCGAAAGCGTTTACCGAATTTGTCGCGGCGGAAGTGAGACGCTGGGAGCCGGTGGTGAAAGCATCGGGAGCGCGGGCGGACTGATGCTTGCGCGAGGCGTGCCACGTGGAGCACCGCAACGACTACACTTGACCTGGACTATTCGCGACACTCGAGGGGAAATTGTCGAACCGTCGGGGTCTTTCATAGCGAGCATAAATACTGCGGGCTAGTGCAAATGGATGGTGAATTCACCAAGCAAGGAGAAGCGCTCCACAGCGCTGTCAAACGCGCCGATCTGAAGACGATCCGCCAACTGATTGCCGCGGGCGCTTCTACCAATGCGCTTGAAGCCGCGGGAATGCCGCCGATTGCGTATGTGCTTGATCATTACACAGCATACGGCTTCGTGCTTACCCCCACTACCCGGGAAATGATCCAGCTGCTGCGGGCGGCCGATGCGGATCCTACGCTGGGCGGTGCGCGCGAGCATGTGATCTTCTTTGCTTCCAGCATGGTGATGGGCGCGTCCGAAACCGCTGACTGCGGCATACTCGAAAGACTGCTCGAATAAACACCGTTGCAGGCGCGAGGAAATTCACGCCATTTTTGTGCGGCGTTTCGTCACGGCCTTCGACGCTCGAATGGCAAGGATGGTTTTGATTACTGCTGCGCATCAATCACAATATTTGCCAGCGCCTTCAAATCGGACGGAAGTTCCCTGTCGCCGGCAGGCACTTTGCTGACGGCAAACATGTGCGCGATGGCGTCCAGCGTCTGTTGATCGGTCAGTATGCCCGGACTGTCGGGCGGCATCATTTGACGCACGTAGATGAAAAGCGCCGCCACGTTGCGGCCCGACCATTTGCGGACAAACGACGCGCCGGCAATCGCGGGCGAAGGCGGCATCTCGGACTGGCCGGCGCCGTTCAGCCGCGGGCCGTGACACATGACGCAGGTCTCCGCATGCAGTTGCATTCCGCGCTTGTTCTGTTCCGCTGTATAGACGCCGCTCCACACTGACACCGGCTTCGCCGTCTGCGCGGCGGCGCCCGCGGCGACGCACACCAACGCAATGCCGATGATCCGCGTTGTC
This sequence comes from uncultured Burkholderiales bacterium, assembly GCA_963924885.1. Lineage (GTDB taxonomy): Bacteria > Pseudomonadota > Gammaproteobacteria > Burkholderiales > SG8-41 > UBA5216. The sequence goes on from CAWUUY010000061.1 coordinate 5,608, forward strand.
GGCCTGAACCATGCAACCGGTAGCCGCCTTTGTTGCAGATTCATGCGTGATCCTCGTCCGGCGGTGCCCACGGGCGGTCGGCGTCGAGCGCCGCGCTGGAGATCATATCCGCGGTTACGTCGACGCCGACACACGTCGGCAGGTAATGGGATCGCGACACCAGAATGTCGTAGGGGCCTTTGACTACGTTGACTCGCGCAATCCCGCTGTCGTCGGTCAGCGCGCGGTACGGATGCATCACCACGCGCGCACCCGCGATCGGCGTTTGCTTCTCGCGGTCGAAAACCTTGACCGTGACCACACAGTCGGGCGTGGGAACGACACGAACCATCAGCGTGAACGAGCCGCATGCATGCGGCGGCGCCGTCTCCCAGCCGGCCATCCGCGCTTCCCAAGGATGGCTGCCCGCTTCGAGCGGGGCGCTAACCTCGATCCGTGCAAAATACAGCGCCTCGGTACCTGGACAGACATCGCCGCCCAACTTCACCATACCGGCGCGCAAGCCGTTGTGGTCAACGATGGTGAGTTCCCGTCCCGCCAAGTCACATCCGACAGAGCACCTGGCGCCGACCGACACCGTGAAGCGCTCGCCCGACGCGGTCGTGGGCGGCACATCCCAGACCGTCAGCGCCACCGCGTGCAGTTCTGGCGTACACTGGGCCTGCTGATCGGAAGCACTGTTCTGCGTGGCGTCTTTCAATGCGAGGTCCACCGCGAGGGCCGACTTCATCTCTACGCCCTTTCCCGGGCGATACTGCTGCCGGCGATGTAGCCATGGGCGAGCGCCCTGCCCAGCCCATGCTGGTTGCCGCCGCCGCTGGCCTCTCCGCCGCTATAGAGTCCGGGGATGACCGCGCCTTGCGTGTCGAGCACCTGACCCTTGCCGTTGATCCGCAGGCCACCGTAAGAGTCGTGCCAAACCGGGCAGATCGCGGCGGCGTAGAAAGGCGGCTTATCGATCTTGTGCATCGGCGCATCCTTGCCGCGGCCGAAATCGGGATCGGCGCCTTTGTCCACGTACGAATTCCACCGTCGCACCGTCTCCGACAAATATTTCAGCGGCACGCGCTGGAACTCGTGGCCCTTCTCGATCTTTCGCACCAGTTCCTCGATGGTATCGGCGCTGAAGAAATAGCCGTTGTCGGCGGTGAAGGGAGCACCGATGTCCCAGTTGTCGCGCTCAATCGTGCCCCGGTCGAATATCGCCCACAGCGGCCCGGAGTAAAAGTGCGGGGCCTGGGAGCCCTCGTTCATCGCCACGGCAGCGTCGAGCGAGGCATTGCCGTTGTACATTTTTCTGACCCACTCGCGGCTGCAATTGCGCCAGTCGCCCTGCACGTGCTGGAGCGAGTGCAACGGCACGCCGGCGCGCGGCCCGCCCGGCCAGATGGGGCTCAAGTAGCGCTGCGCGACATCCAGCTCGTTGTAGAAACGCTTGCCCACCTGATTCACAGCGATCAGGTGCTCGTACGAACTGGTGCCGAGCGAAATCCCGGTGGAGCGTCGAAACGGGAAGGTCGGATGGCCGGGCAGCATGTCGGTGTAGGAGTCGCGCGTCGCCAACCGCGGCGGAATGTGAAAGCTCTGGGTGATGCCGAGGTTCTGCTGCATGCCCGCCAGATTGGCGCCGATGCGCATGCCGGCGACAATGCCGCTGCCATCGCCGCCGTGGGGCCCCAGCAGCGCCCATCCGCTCGACACGAACGCGGGCTCGTTGAACGCGGGATAGAACATGCTGCGCAACTGCGGATTGGCGGTGTGGCCGCCGCTGCCGATCATCAGCGATTTGCGCGCGCGGATGGTGATGGTGGCGCGGCGCTCATCGATGTTGCCGTTCTGCCAATAACTTTCCAGTCGGGTCTTGGTGCCTGGCGCAAATCGAGGGCTATAGCTCGCCCTAACGCCCAACACCCGTCCCGCGAACGGCTGCTCGCGGACGATCTCGGTCATCTTGCGGTTGAGCATGAACTGAATGCCTTTCTCGCGCGCGCTGAATTCCAGCCCGCGCGTGAGAGCGGCGCCGTTATAAACAGCGCCGGGCCCGGCCCACTTGGCCGCGCTGTCCATGAAGCGCGGCGCGAAGTGACTCGAACTCTTGCCCTGAATGCCCGCATCCTGCCGCGTGACCGTCCCCGCCTTGATGTCCGTCTTGTCACCGAGCATGAGGAAGGCCGTCGCTCGTCGCGCACGGGCGACGCCGCCCGTTCCGTGGGTGCCCTGGATACGCGAGAAACGCACGTAGTTGTCCATCAGGAACTGCCGCGTGGCGGGACAGTTGTCCGCCCACGCACGATGCATCTCCCGATCGTTATAGCGGTAGGGCGCGTTGCCGCCGAGGTCAAGCACGGACCAGTCGGTGATATCCCGGAACAGAAAATCGGTGTCCTCGGTCATGTCCGGCGGCTTGTGCAGCGGCGGCACCTTGAGGAATCCCTCCTTGTCGCCCTGTCCGGCGATGTCGCGCAACTGGCACGGATCGCCACCGCCCAGAGATATCTGCGCGCCGCTGTGCAGCATCTTGCCGCCGATGTCGAAGTTCTGGTCGATGACCAGCACGGTGAGACCGGCATCCCGCGCCCGGATCGCGCAGGGCAATCCAGAGGCCCCTGATCCTACGACGACGACATCCACCTCGTAGTCCCACCGCATGCCGTCGGGGCTGGTGCGTTGGCCGGAAGACGTCGCGGCACAACCGCCAAGCGCCGCCGCGCCCACACCCGCCGCCACGCCTCCTTGCAGAAACTTTCGACGACCGACTGAAGTTGTTTCTTGTGACTTGTGATCTTCCGGCTTGGTGTCTCGCTTTTTGGCCATGTCTCCCCCTAACTTGTAGATTGGCTTACTCGTCACCTGCGACGGCAAATCTTGGCGCTTGCCTTCCGCGAACATTACTCCCGCAGCATCCGTGCGGCAAGTTGTGGAAATATCGCCCACCCCTCACACCGCCGGCCTTCGATGGCACCGGCCATCAGCCGCGCCCCACCACATGCAGCAGCACCAGCAGCCCGCCGATCACCGCCACGTTGTTCATGGCAGCGATGCGCAGCATGTGGCGTCGCATCGGGTCTTCCACCAGCCAGAAGCGGTGAAAGATCGCGCCGGCGATGGCGGTAAACGCAATCAGCAGCCACACGCCGATGTCCGCGCGCCAGCCGCTGAGCAGCAGCGCGCAGCCGGCGAATTCCATCGCGATGCCGATCCAGAACGCGACTGCCGGCAGCGGCACGCCAAAACCCGCCATGCGCTGGATATGGTCTTTGACGCGCGCAGGCATCACATTCAACGTGCCGGCGACCAGAAACAACGCCGCGATCATCCCTTTGCCCACGGTGACCATCCATGACGGGTCTTGCTGAAACATGACCGCTCCCTTTGTTGTGATTGGGTTTCGCCGCACATTATGCCCAAACGCGATTATTGCCAAACAGGAAACTATGTCGCGCCAAAATGGCGCTTGTTTCCAGACCCCCCCATTCCCTACAATCGCGGCATGAATAAAAGGATAACCCCATGAAATTCGGCATTTTTGGCGGCGCGCGCGTAGGCCGCGAAGACACCCTGCACGACAGCCACGGCTTCAAAGACTTTATCAATTACGTCATCGCCGCCGAGAAAATCGGTTTCGAGGGCATGTTCCTGGTGGAGCACCACTTCACCGGGCAGGGACAGTTGTCCGCGTCGCTGAATCTGCTGTCGTATATTGCCGCGAAAACCACGCGCATTCGTTTGGGCACGGGCGTGGTGGTGTTGCCCTGGCACAACCCGGTGCTGCTGGCCGAGCAGGTGGCGACACTCGATGTGCTGTCCGGCGGGCGCGTTGACCTGGGTATCGGCCGCGGCTATCGCAAGGAAGAATTCGCCCAGTTCTGCATCCCCATAACCGAGGCGCAAGAGCGTTTCGAGGAATGTTTTAACCTGATGTTGAAATCGTGGGCCAGCGACGAGCGTTTTTCGCACAATAGCAAGCACTGGAAGTTTGACAACATCGTGGTGGAACCGGCGCCGGTTCAGCGCCCGCATCCGCCGATCTGGCTCGCCGGCGGCAGCCCGGGGGGCATCGCTTATATCGCCAGCAAAAACCATAACCTGATGCTCGACCTGCTCGCCACCGTCGATCAGGTGCGCACGCGCATCGGCGCTTATCTCGACGGCCTGGAAAAAATCGGCAAGCCGCGCGACACCACACGCTGCGCGGTGGCACGCGCGGTCACCATCGTTAAAACCGAAGCGGAACGCCAGAAGGCGCTCGAACGCCGTCGTGAAACCTTCAAGCGTATCGGCGCCATCGCCGTCCACGGCACGCCGGGGGCCGGGCCATCCGCGGTCACTCAGGCCGACCCGGATCTCGCCAGCGACGACAGCGCCTTGATGGGTTCGCCGCAAGAAATCGTGGACCGCATCGGCGTGCTCGCCGAAGCGGGCACCGGCTACATCCTCATCAGCATGCCGTCGATCACGCCCGAGGCGATGCAGCAGTTCGCCGAGGAAATCCTGCCGCACGTGAAGAATATCGGTCCGACCTTCGACTCGGCTGCGGTCGCGCCCGGTCAGCAGGTCGCGGCCTAGCCGTGTCGCTGCCATGCTGCAAGACACCCGCATGACACCCGCACCTGCCGCCAAGGCCAAAACGGCGCAACATGCCGATTCACGCACGGCACTGCGCTCGGCGCTGGGCCGCTTTGCCACGGGCGTCACCGTGATCGCGGCGCAGACGCCGGATCACCACGTGCATTGCATGACGGTAAATTCGTTTGCCTCGCTGTCGCTCGATCCGCCGCTGATTTTGTGGACGCTACGCTCAAGCTCGGCGCGTTACCAGACGTTCTCTAAAACCGAGGCCTTTTCGGTGAGCGTGTTGGCTGAGACGCAGTTCGACATCGCGCGCAAACACGCGATGCCGCCCGCCGACGGCGTCGCCGAACGCAACTGGAAAGCCTTTCTCGGCGGCTGCCCGATCATCGAGGGCGCTTCGGCGCACTTCATCTGCAAGGGCCACACCGAGGTCAACAAGGGCGATCACGTGATCCTCATTGGCGAAGTCACGGATTTCGCCAAGCACCACCATCCGCCGCTGGTGTTCATGGGCGGCAAGTATTATTCCGGCTCCAGCCTGCAACTGCTGTAACGGCATCGGCTCCCGCCGTGCCGTCGTTGTAAAATTCGCATTCAATAAAACCCTGGGAGAAAACACATGGAATCCAGTTCCGCCACCCGTGACGGCTTTGCCAAAACCAAGGGCTACGGACGCATTCATTATCGCGAGGCCGGCAAAGGTCCCGTGCTGATGCTGATGCACACCAACGGCGGTTCGGCGCATCAGTACGAAACGATTGCGCCGCTGCTGGCCAAGCACTTTCGCGTGATATCGTGGGACATGCCGGGCCATGGCGACTCCGACCGCATTCAGCGCCACTACAGCATCGAAGATCATGCCAAGGCGCTGGCCGCGCTGATGACTGCCTTGAAAATCAAAGCCGCGCACATCAGCGGCGCGTCGGTGGGCGGCAGCGTCACCGTGGCGTTTGCCAGTCTGTTCCCCACGCGCACCCTGTCCGCCGTGCCGGTTGAAACCCCCTGCCGCAACGGCGACGAATGGGGCGGGAACTGGAGCCACGTCGAAAGCAACTTCGGTTTGCCGATGCAAACCGTCGCGCAAATCAAGGAGCGTGTCGCGGTCGTCGATGGCGCACTCGAACAACGCTGGAACATCGACCGCTGCAAGGCCGGCGCATGGGCGATGGTGGATGTGATGTGGGGCATCCGCGAATTCAACGTGGTGGCCGCCGCAAAAAAAATCAAAAAACCGATGATGATCGTCTACGGTCGCAAAGGCCCGACCATCGCGCTCTCGAACCAGCTCACCGGCGCCGCACCCAAAGCCAAACTCACCGTGATGGAAAACTCCGGCCACTTCCCGATGCTGGATGAACCGTCGGCGTTTGCAGCGCAGTACATCAAGTTTTGCGGTGGAAAATAATCCTTTAAAAACAAATAGTTAAATAAATCGGCGCTGACTATCCTCAGCGCCTTTTTTTATCACGCATCATGCTGAATAAAATCATCGCCACCCTCGATCAAGCCGTCGCCGACATTCCCGACGGCTCGACCGTGATGATCGGCGGCTTCGGCGATGCCGGCATGCCCGAGGGGCTGCTGCAGGCGCTGATTCGCCATCATGCCAAAGACCTCACGCTGATCGCCAACCACGCGGGACGCGGCGAAACCGGCGCGGCGCAGTTGATCCGGCAAGGTCGCGTGCGCAAAATGGTATGCAGCTTTCCGACCGCCAAATCCGCCGTCGTCCTGAGCGAATTTTTACGCGCCGGCAAAATCGAACTGGAACTGGTGCCGCAAGGCACGCTCGCCGAACGCATACGCGCAGGCGGCTCCGGCATCGAAGCCTTCTACACCCCCACAGGTTACGGCACCGAAATCGCCGCCGGCAAACCCACCCTGACGCTCGACGGCATCGACTGCATACTCGAACGCGCGCTCAAAGCCGACTACGCTTTTGTGCGCGCCCAACACGGCGACCGCTGGGGTAACCTGACCTACAACCAATCATCGCGCAATTTCAATCCGCCGATGGCGATGGCGGGCCACTGCACCATCGCCGAAGTGGATGAGATTGTTGAACTGGGCGCGCTCCATCCCGAACAAGTCGTGACTCCCGGCATCTTCGTGCAGCGCGTGGTTAAAACGGACATACCGGTGTGCGTAACATGAACAAAACCCCGCTCACCCGCGAACAAATCGCCAAACGCATCGCGCGGGATTTACCCGATGGCTGTTACGTCAACCTGGGCATCGGCATCCCCACGCTGTGCGGCAACTATATTCCGCACGACCGCGAAGTCATCCTGCACAGCGAAAACGGCGTGCTCGGCTACGGCCCCAAACCCGCGCCCGGCCACGAAGACCCGAACCTCATCAACGCCGGCAAGGAATTCATCACGCTGTTGCCCGGCGGCAGTTTCAGCCATCAAGCCGATTCGTTTTCCATGACACGCGGGCGCCACGTGGATTTTGCCGTGCTCGGCGGCATGCAGGTCTCCGCGCGCGGCGATCTGGCCAACTGGAAAGTGCCGGGCGCGCCGATGGGCGCCATCGGCGGCGCGATGGATATCGCCAGCGGCGCGAAGCAGGTGTTCGTCGCCATGACCCACGTCACCAACAAAGGCGAACCGAAGATCGTCAATCAACTGAGCTACCCGGTGACCGCGCTGAAATGCGTGACGCGGATTTTTACCGACATCGCGGTGATGGATGTGACACCGAGCGGGCTGGTGCTGCGCGAAGTGGCGCGGGGATTTACGGCGGAGGATGTGCAGGCCGTGACCGAGCCGCGACTGACGCTGGCGGCGGGCTTGCGTGAAATTTAAAATTATTGTTTAAAAACAATAAGTTACAATAATACCTACTGCGGCGTCAGCCCCGCATCACGCACCAGCTTGCCGAACTTGGCGGACTCGCGCTTCATCAGATCGGCAAAATACTCCGGCGGCTCGGAGGGGATATCCAGCCCGGCCAGATGCAGTTTTTCACGCACGTCCGGTTGTGCGGTGGCGCGATTGATCTCGGCGTTGAGCAACGTGATGATCTCGCGCGGCACGGCGGCAGGTGCAACAAAACCATACCAGCCGCGCATGTCGTAGCCCGGCACAAACTCCGCCAGCGCTGGTGTGTTGGGCAGCAGCGCCACGCGTGTGGGGTTGGTAATCGCCAGCATACGCATGCGGCCGGAGCGTATATGCGGCGCAAACGCCGTGTACGACGACATCGACAAATCAACCTGCCCGCTGATGAGATCGGACACGATCGCCGCCGAGCCTTTATACGGAACATGCACAAAACGCGCGCCGCTTTGCAAACGCAGCAACTCAAACGACAGATGCTGAAAACCCAATTCGCTGCCGGACGCCGCAATCAGCTTGTTGGGGTTCGCGCGTCCGTAGGCGATCAATTCCTTGATGGATTTAAACGGCGTGCCCGGATGCACCACCAGCGCCGAATAACTCGTCGCCACCACCGCGATGGACGCAAAATCCTTCAGCGGGTCGTAGCGTAGCGTCTTGTAGGTGTGCGGTACGATGGCCAGATTGGTGCCCTGCCCCATCGAGATGGTGTAGCCATCGGGCGCGGCACGCGCGGCAAGCTCCAGGCCCAGTTGCCCGGCAGCGCCGGCACGGTTATCGATGATGAACTGCCGGCCCAGACGCTCACCCACCTTGACCCCGATCAGGCGCGCGAGAATGTCGGCGGTGTCGCCCACGCCGTTGGTACAGATCACGCACACGGTTTTGGCGGGATAGACGGGCGCCGATCCGGGCGCGGCGGTTTACGCATGGACGCCACCGCTCATGCCACACCATAAGACCAACCCACAGGCCGCAGCCACACGAGACGCGTTCACCGCTTTACTCGATCCGTATGCCCGCCGCGCGCGCAAGCTTTGCCTTCTTGTCGAATTCCGCCTTGATATACGCGGTGAATTCGTCGGGCGACGCGCTGGCGGTGAGTTCGATGCCGCGCTCAAGATAGCGCTTGCGCAGTTCAGGCAGGCGCACGATGCGCGCCACTTCGGTCTGCACGCGCGTCAGCGCCTCGCGCGGCGTGCCGGCGGGCGCCAGCAAGCCGTTAAACGTAATTTCCTCGTAGCCCTTGAGTCCCGATTCATCGATGGTCGGCACATCGGGAAACAGCGGCGAGCGTTTGAGGCTGGTGACGCCCAGCGCGCGCAGCCTGCCGCTTTCAACATACGATTTGGCGGTGCTGACCTGATCGAACATCAGTTGCACATTGCCGGCGATGACATCGACGATGGCCGCCGCGTTGCCCTTATACGGAATGTGCAGCAGCTTGATGCCCGACTGCATCGCCAGCAGTTCCGCCGCGATGTGCCCGGTGCTGCCCGCGCCGGAGGTGCCGTAGGCGAGCTCGCCGGGCTTGGCCTTGCC
>CAWUUY010000062.1:0-4981 GCA_963924885.1 uncultured Burkholderiales bacterium
TGCGGCCATCGCGGCCGGTGCCGGTGATTTTGGATTTATCCAGGTTGTGCTCGGCAAGCAGCCGGCGCACCACAGGCGACAGGCGTTCGTCGGCGCTAGCGCGCGGCGCAGAGGTGACGGCGCGCGCGGATCGGTTCGTCACGCTGGCCATTACCGCAGGCGCGGCAGCCGCGACAGCGGCAGGCTTGGCGGCGGGCGCATCGCCGCTCTGGCGTATCACCGCCAAGGTCACGCCGACTTTCGCGGTGACGCCTTCGCCGATCAGTATCTCGTCAATCACACCCGCCACCGGCGAGGGGATCTCGGTGCTGACTTTATCCGTCTCGATATCAAACAGCGTCTCGTCGGCCTTGACGCTATCACCGGCTTTTTTGTACCACTTGGTGATGGTGCCCTCGGTGACGGTTTCACCGAGCTGCGGCATGATGATATTCATTCTATGGCTTTGCCTCGTAAACGATCTTTCCACCCACCATGGTCATCACCGGCTTCAAATCCTTGATCGTATCGGCGGGCACGGTCATGAAATCCCGGTCGAGTACCAGCAGGTCAGCGTATTTGCCTTTTTGCAGCGACCCCAGATTTCCTTCCTGAAACAAAATAAACGCGTTGCTGCGGGTGTGCGCGATCAGCGCTTCTTCGCGCGTGATCGATTGGCGATTGACGTGATGCCCGCCGACCATCTTGCCGGTGATGGCAAAGCCCAGCGTGTAAAACGGATTGGAGGTCGTCACCGCCGTGGCATCCGAACCCAGGCCCCACACGATGCCGCTATCCTGCACCCGGCGAAACGGCGGCATGTCCCACGCGGCATCGCCATGCACCCGGTGCATCAGCACGCCTTGTATCAGCGGACGGCTGTGGATTTGCGCGGTCATGCCCAGGCGCTTCATGCGCTGCAATTGCGGCTCATCGATCTGATCCAGATGCGAGAACGACCATCTGAGGCCCTTGATCGGCGTGGCCTTGTTCAGTTCTTCATAGGCGGCGATGAACTGCTCGATGGGGCCGTTCATTTCAACGTGGGAGTTCAAATACACGCCGCGCGCGGCCAGCGCGCCGGCGATACGCGCCATCTGGGTAATACCATCGCGGCTCACTTCTTTTTGTACCCGCAGCAGTTGCGTGGTGATCGGCGAATACACCGACTCGCCCCAGCCGATGTGATCCATGTAATCGTTGCCCTGAAACGGCTTGAGCGTGGGAATTTCCGCCAGCACCTTGTCCACCTGCTCCGGCGTCGCGGGCTGGCGGATGGTGGTCCAGAACACGCGGATATCGAGTTCGCCTTTCTCGGCAAGCTGCTGATACGGCGCGTAATGCCCCGCAGTCATGCCGCGTCCGCCGGCGTCTCCCCACGCGGTAAGGCCAAGTGAATTCAGATACGTCACCAGCTTGCGCGCATTGGCGGCGCGCGCATCGGCTTCGAGCTTGGGCACTTTGCCCGCAACGAACGCCACACCGCCTGCACCGCGCACCACGCCGGTGAGTTTGCCGCTCGCATCTTTTTCAATGGTGCCGCCCGGTGGATTCGGCGTGCTCTCGTCTATGCTGGCGGCGCGCAAACCCGCCGTATTCAGATACGTATGGTTATAAATCGACTGCACCGCCAGCGGCGTGGCGGGCGCCAATTTGTCCAGCTCGGCCAACGGAAAACCGCGCGGCTCATCGGTGAATTGTTCTTCTGACCAACCACCGAGCACGCTCACCCATTCGCCGGGCTTGGCAATGCGTACACGCTCGGCGAGCATCGCCAGCGCTTGCTTGCGCGTGGTGACGCCATCAAAACGCAACTCGTCATGCTCCGCCGCGCGTATCCAGTGCGAGTGATTGTCGATCAGGCCGGGAATCACCGTGCGGCCTTTCACATCGATCACTTTGGTATTGGCCTCCGCGAGTTTGCGGATGTCGGCATTGCTGCCGGTAGCGACCACGCGCTGATTCTTGATCGCGAGTGCCTGCACGATGGTGAAGCGATCATCGACGGTAACGATTTTGCCGTTGAGAAAAATCGTATCTACCGCACTCGCCCAGGGAGAGAATAAATAATTTAATAAAAACAGATACTTACAAGTAGCTACTTTCATCGTGCACTCCACTTAATCAATCTTCTCGCGAATCTCGCGCACCACCCGCTCCACCGACGGAATGGTGTTGTCCTCGAGCAAGTCCGCCGACGGCAGTGGGATGTGCGGCGTGGTGATGCGAATGATCGGGCCATCGAGATCCCAGAAAATTTCGTCCGCCACGATCGAGGCAATTTCAGCACCCCAACCGCACAGGCGCGGATTTTCTTCGATGGTGACGAGCCGTCCAGTCTTCGCTACTTCGGCCAGGATCGTCAGCGTATCCAGCGGCACCAGAGAGCGCACATCGACCACGGTGCAGGAAATGCCGTGATCGCGCTCGAGTATCTCCGCCGCCGCCAGGGCACGATGCACCATCAGCGCCAACGCGACAATAGTGCAATCGGTACCGTGACGCAGCACCTTGGCCTTGCCGATTTCCTCGACGTGATCGCCGTCGGGCACTTCGCCCTTGAAGGCATACAGCGACTTCTGCTCAAAGATGATGACCGGATCGGGGTCGCGCACCGCTGCCGCGATCAGGCCCTTCACGTCAGCAGGGAACGCCGGCGCCAGCACCTTGATACCGGGTATCATCATTGCCCAGTTTTCCACCGACTGCGAGTGCTGCGCGCCAAAGCGGCTGCCCGCGCCGTTGGCGGTGCGGATCACCAGCGGCAGCGTGATTTGTCCATCGGTCATGTAGCGCGTCTTGGCAATTTCGTTGGCCACCAAATCCCAGCACACCGCGAGAAAATCCGAGAACATGATTTCGGCGATAGGCTTCAAGCCCGTCATCGCCGCACCCATCGCAGCGCCCAGAATCGCCTGCTCGGAAATCGGCGTGTCGCGCACGCGGCGCGGGCCGAATTCCTCAAAGAGTCCCACGGTGGCCTTGAACACGCCGCCCGCGGCGCCGATGTCCTCGCCCAGAAACACCACGTTTTCATCGCGCCGCATTTCTTGTGCGATACCTGCTGCCACTGCGTCGCGATAGGTTAATTCCGCCATGCTGTGCTCCCGTCTGCCCATACGTTTTTGTCTATTGCGTCCAGCGTCGGCACCGGCGACGCTTTGGCCGCCTCGGTTGCCACATCCACTTTATACATGGCCTCGCCTTCGATATCCGTCAGCGTGGCCTCCACAATGCCCAATCCCAACAACCGCTCGCGATACATTTTGATCGGATCACGTTCGAGCCAGCGTTCAAGTTCGCCTTCCGGGCGATACTTGCCGGGGTCAGCGCGCGAGTGGCCACTGTGGCGATAGGTCATGCACTCGATCAGCGCCGGCCCGCCTCCCTTGCGGGCGCGCTCCATGTATTGCTGCGCTGTGCGATACACCTCATCGGCGTCGTTGCCGTCGATGACGATTTTTTCGAGACCATACGCACTCGCACGGTCGGCCGCCGGATGCTCCACCGCCGTGACACTCGCTATCGGCGTGTACTCCATGTAGAGATTGTTCTCGCACACAAAAATAACCGGCAGTTTCCAGATCACGCTGAAGTTCAGCGCCTCGTGAAACGCGCCGATGTTGGTGGTGCCGTCACCGAAGAAACACACCGCCACCTGCTCTGTGCCGCGATATTGTGCGCTCCATGCCGCGCCCGCCGCCACCGGCAGATGCGCGCCGATAATCGCGTAGCTGCCCATCGCACCCTTGGTGACATCGGTCAGATGCATCGAGCCGCCCTTGCCGCCGAGCAGCCCGCACTGCCGCCCCATCAGTTCACCGAGCACGCCTTCCATCGACACGCCACGTGCGAGGGTGTGCGCGTGACCACGATAGGTGCAAAACGTCCAGTCGTCGGGCCGCATCGCCACGCCGAAGCCGGCAGCGATGGCCTCCTGCCCCAGCGACAAATGACTGGTGCCCTTGATGAGATTTTGCAGGAATAAATCGTACGCGCGCTTTTCGCAGTAGCGCAGTTCGAGTTGCGAGCGGTAGAGCTCGAGACGGATGTCGTGGCCTAGGGTCATTGGTTTGCTTGCTTCCATGGTCAAATTTCCGTGAGGCGTGAGGCGTGAGGCACGGGGGTTTGTGCAATTACGCTTCACCCCTCACGCCTGAAATCTCACGAACTAGTACTTGTTGGCAATCGGCAATTCCTGCGCCGGGAACAGCGTAATAATCTTCGCCCCGTTCGGCGTCAGCACCACTTCTTCTTCAATCCGTGCCGCCGACACGCCGTCTTTCGCCGGGCAGAAAGTCTCCACCGCGAACACCATGCCGACTTTCAGTTCGTACGGGTCTTTGAAGGAATTGAGCCGCGAGATCAGCGGGCGCTCGTGCAGCCCCATGCCCAGACCGTGGCAGAAGTTCAAACCGAACGCGGACATTTCCGTCTCGAAGCCGATTTCCGTACACTTCGGAAACGCCTTCGCCACTTTCTCGGTGGAGACACCCGGCTTCAACATCGATATCGCACCGTCCATCCATCCACGCGCTTTTTTATAGGCGTCGTGCTGCGCGGGCGTGGCGCTGCCTACCGTAAACGTACGGTAGTAGCAGGTTTTGTAACCCATGTAGGTTTGGATCAAATCGAAATACGCCTGATCTCCGGGGCGTATCAGTCGATCGGTAAAATTATGCGGATGCGGGCTGCAACGCTCGCCCGCGATGGCGTTCACCGCCTCAACGCAATCAGAACCCATTTCGTAAAAACGCTTGGTCGCCAGCGCCACGATTTCATTCTCACGCACACCCGGCTTCAATGCCTCGAAAATATCCTGATACACGCCGTCGCCCATCGCCGCCGCCATGTTAAGCAGCGTAATTTCGTCGTGGCTTTTGATCTCGCGTGCATCGAGCATCACCTGCTGACCATCGACCACATTCAGGCCGAGCTTTTGCAGCGCGAACATAAACAGCGGCTCGCACACGTCGATGCCGATCGGCATGTCGGCCACGCC
>CAWUUY010000063.1:0-6296 GCA_963924885.1 uncultured Burkholderiales bacterium
CCTACACCTGGGCCATGGAACTGAATTTCTGGGCCGGCACGGAACTCGTGCACGGCGCTTACGACGCATCCGCCGGACGATGGAACGCCGTGGTGCGCAATGCCAGCGATGGAACAGAACGCACCGTCCATCCGAAGCATCTCATCTTTGCCAACGGCCTGGTGGGATCGCCATACCTGCCCGAGTTGCCTGGACTTAATGAATTCACGGGCGACGTGATGCACACCAGCGCCTTCACCAACGGCGCGAACTGGCGCGGCAAAAAAGTACTGGTGCTCGGCACCGGCACCAGCGGCCACGATGTCGCGCAGGACCTGCACGCCAACGGCGCGGACACCACGATCATCCAGCGCGGCTCGACCATGGTGCTCAGTATCAATCCGAGCGCAAAAATTACCTATGGCGTATTCGAAGGCGTGCCGCTCGAAGACGGCGATCTCTTTGTGCTCACCAACACCCTGCCGGTGGCGAAGCGCAATTTTCAGATCATGACCGCGCGCATGACCGAACTCGATAAAAAAACCATCGACGGCCTGATCGCCCGCGGCTTCAAGTGGAACGACGGCGACGATCACATGGGCCACAACATGCTGATCCGCACGCGCTACGGCGGCTATTACCTCGATGGCGGCTGCTCTGAACTCATCATCAACGGCGAAATCGGCCTCATGCAGTACGACGAGATCGAACGTTTTGCGCAAGGCGGCGCGCTACTCAAGGATGGCACGTTAAAACCGGCGGACCTGATCGTGCTGGCGACTGGCTTCGTCAGCCAGCAAACCATGGTGGCCAAAATGCTGGGCGAAGCCATCGCGGAAAAAGTCGGTCCGGTATGGGGCATCGGCCCCGACGGCGAAATGAATAACATGTGGAAGCGCACACCGCAGGAAGGCCTGTGGTTCGTGGGCGGCAGTTTTACCAACTGCCGAATTTATTCGCGGGTGGCGGCGTTGCAGATTAAGGCTATGGAAGAGGGGCTGTTGGCGAACAAGAGCCAAATTGAAATGTGACAAATTTTCAAGCTGAATAGTGCCATCAACGTTACATAGTGCAACGAAAGGCTCTCACGCGCACGCTGCGTATTGATAGCATCGCCGATCGATTATCGCTTCGTTATGGAAACTATATGATTCCGCATACCCGCCCTCAAACAATCCAAATTTTTCTACCGACAGGCGACCCACGCGGGATGCGTATAGCAGAGATCACGACGCGTATTATTCGCGTGATTGAGGTACCGCGCAGTCACTTGGGTGAGTTCGTCAAGTTACCCGAGGCGCAGCAGGTAGGCGTGTACTTTTTGATGGGGGAGCTATCTGATGTTGGGTTACCACTCGCGTATATTGGTCAATCTGGGAATGTGGGAAAACGGCTGGTTCAGCACAACCAAGAAAACGATAAAGGCAAAGACTTCTGGAATCGTGCATTTGTCGTCATTTCACTGACCAATAGCATGACGCAAACGCATGCGATGTTTCTGGAGTGGTTTGCCATATCAGAGGCCATCAAGGCTGGGCGCTACAGCCTAGAAACGGTAATAACGGGGTGCGCCCGCACACGCCCGCCCCACTAGAAGCAGACTGCCACGAAATTCATGAAACCACTGCCACGTTGCTGGCTACACTGGGACAGCCTATTTTTGAACCATTGATCGGCCCGCAATCACGTGTGGTAGGTGGTGAGAAAGTAGAATTGTTTTTCTGCAAGGGGCCCGCGGCCAATGGCGTAGGTGAGTACACGTCTGAAGGGTTTGTTGTGCATAAAGGATCAACAGCACGGATTGAAATCGTAAACTCCATCAAAGGAACATCACAGGAGCGATTTCGGCAACGATTAGTTACTGACGGCGTACTTGAGAGAAGCGGCGATAGTTTTGTTTTCACCCGTAACCACCTATTTTCGAGTCCCAGCATGGCAGCGATCGCAGTTCTCGGTCGATCCGCCAATGGCTGGTTAGAGTGGAAAACGGAGACTGGTCAAACCCTAGACGGAGCTAAGCGGCAATCCGTCATAGTCGCGGACTGAGATTTGCGAGGTCGGCAATGAAAACCAATACCGTCGACACATTTAATAATGTTTAAAAACAAATACTTATGAAAAATATCGCTCTGGTGCTTGTATTCCTGCCCTGCACCGCCGCGCAAGCACAATCCTACCCCGCCAAACCCATCCGCCTGATCGTGCCCTTCCCCGCCGGTGGCCCGACGGATGTCACGTCACGCATCATCAGCCCGAAAGTGTCCGAAGCACTCGGCCAAAACATCATCATCGAAAATCGCGGCGGTGCGTCGAGCATCATTGGTTCGGAGCTGGTGGCGAAGGCGCCGCCCGACGGCTACACGTTGTTGATCGCCACCGTCACCAACACCATCAACGTCAGTCTGATTCCGAAAATTCCGTACGACATGGCGCGGGACTTCGAGCCGGTGGCGCAGTTGTTCATCACCACCAGCATCCTCACCGCGCATCCGTCGCTGCCGGTGAAATCGGTGAAGGAGTTGATCGCGCTGGCGAAAGCACGCCCCAACCAACTCACCTACGGCTCGGCGGGCAACGGATCGCCGTCGCACCTGGCGGGCGAGTTACTAAAAACCATGACCGGCATCACGCTGATCCACGTGCCGTATAAAGGCGGCGGGCCAGCGGCGGTGGAGCAAGTGGCGGGGCAAGTGCAACTCGCATTTTTGAGCGCGCCCGCCGTGGTGCCGTTTATCAAGAACGGCAGGCTGCGCGGGCTGGCGGTGACCAACGCCAAGCGCTCGATTATTTTGCCGGAGCTGCCGACCATCTCCGAAACCGGGCTGCCCGGTTATGAATCCGAAGGCTGGAGCGGTATTTTCGCGCCCGCCAAAACACCCGCCGCCATCGTGCAGCGGCTCTACACCGATTTCGCCACCGCGCTGCGCGACAACGACGTGCGCGCCAGATTGATCGCCGCCGGCACGGAGCCTGCGCTGACCACGGGCGACGAGATGGGCAAAAAAGTGCGCGACGAAATCGCGCGCTGGGCCAAGGTGGTGAAGGCTTCGGGGATGAAGGTGGATTGATTCCCCAAAACGCAACGCGCTGGATAATGGCGAGCGCAGCGAACTGTAAAGCCCGCAGCACAATGTGATGACGCACCTGCACGGCTAAGGCGCCCGAATTGGCCCGCTGCCCGACATAACCAAGAAACACAAACGCCCATGGAAGACCGCCTCGAAAAAATCGAATCCAAACTCAGCCTGGCGGAAGACCTGCTGGACGAGTTGAACAAGACGGTCTATCGCCAGCAGGAACAAATCGAACAACTGCAACGCACCGTGGTCGCGCTGCGCGAACAAGTGCGCGCCGCGCAGCCGAACGAGCCGCGCAATTTGCAGGACGAGATTCCACCGCACTACTGACCCGTGATCCATCTCACTAAAATCCGCGAATTGAATCTGGTCAGCGCGACAACGACGGGTCGCCCCGAGCACCTCAGTGCCGCCAGCGGGCTGGTGCGCACCGCGTCGCAACTGTACGTGTTGGCGGATAACGAACTGCATCTGGGTGTATTCCCCGCACGCGGCTTACAGGCGGGCCGTTTGATGCGGCTATTCGATGGCGCGTTGCTGGATAAATACGCACCGCGCAAGGCGCGTAAACCCGATCTGGAAACGCTGGCGCGGCTGCCGTCGTTTGCCGGTTACGCGCACGGCGCGCTGCTGGCCTTCGGCTCCGGCTCCAAAGCGCAGCGCCGCCGGGGCGCGCTATTGGCGCTGGATGCGCGGGGTGAAGTGGCCGAAGACGCCGAGAGTGCCAAAAGTGAAGATCGCGTGCGCGAAATCAATCTGTCGGCGTTCTATGGCGCGCTGGATGAGCAAGTGTCCGCGCTGAATATCGAAGGCAGTTTCGTCGATGGCCATGAACTATGCCTTCTGCAACGCGGCAACAAAAACAGCAGCGCCAATGCGTTGATACGCTTTGCGCTGGCGCCCTTGCTAGATGCGTTGGCGGCACACGCAGATTTACCCGCGCTGCCGCCATTGTCTCTGCACGCCGTTGCGCTTGACGACATCAACGGCACGCCACTGACCTTCACCGAAGGCGCCGCCCTGCCCAACGGCGACATCGTGTTCAGCGCGGTGGCCGAAAACACCCAAGACCATTACAACGACGGCCCCTGCCTGGGCGCCGCCATCGGCGTCATGACGCGCAACGGCAAACTGCGCTGCCTGCATCCGCTCAATCGGCCGCACAAGATCGAAGGCATCGATGCACGCATGGATGGAGACTGTATGCACTTGCTGCTGGTCACCGATGACGACAACGCGGCCAAACCCGCCGCGCTTTTCTCCGCCACGCTGGCGTTGCCCCCCGGCGGCACGGGGTAAAATGTACGCATGATCCCCAACACCGTCCTGCAGGCGATCCAACTCGCTGTCGCGCCGATCTTCATGCTTGCCGCGGTAGCGGCGATGATCGGCACCGTGGCAACGCGGCTCGCGCGCATCATTGATCGCGCGCGCGCGCTGGAAGAGCGGCTGGAATCGGGCGCGGCAAAAAACCCCGACGCAATCTATTGGGAGCTTAACCGACTGGTGCTGCGCGGCAGCATCTGCAATTGGTCAGTAGGTCTGCTGGCGGTCTGCGGCATGCTGATCGGCGCTACGGTGATGGTGCTGTTCGTGGGCGAGGCCTATTCCCCGCACACCGAGCGGATTGTCCCCTGGACGTTTCTCAGCGCGGTGGGGGCCTTCGTACTGGCGTTGCTGCTGTTTCTGACGGAAACACTGCTCGCCACGCATGTGCTGCGGTTCGGCAGGAAGGCGGCGCGCAAGTAACCCGCAGGCCGGCGGCGCCTGACCTGAACAACGCCATCCGGTGCTTGCTGGAGTGAACGGGTGTTATGCGGAGAGTTTTTTCACCTTCGTCACAAAGGAGTGCATGACGTGAAAAATAGCGTGAACTATCGGATTCTCGTGTTCACCGTGGCCGCGCTGCTCACCGTACCCGCCATCGCGCAATCCCCTTCGACAAGCGCAGGACAAACATTCCCCGCCAAAACCATTCGCATCATCGCGCCGTTTCCGCCCGCCAGCGTGGCGGACGTACTGGCGCGTCCAATTGCGCAAAAGATGATCGAGACGTGGGGGCAGCCGGTGATCGTCGACAACCGCACCGGCGCCGCCGGCAATGTGGGATCGGAACTGGTGGCGAAGTCCGCGCCGGATAGGTATACGCTGCTGCTCGGCACTATCGGCACGAACGCCATCAACGCCGTGCTCTACGCAAAATTGCCGTACAACGCGCGCACGGATTTCGCGCCCATCACGCTGGTGGCGAATGCGCATCTGTTTCTGGTGATGCACCCGTCGGTGCCGGTAAAAACCGTGAAGGAAGTCATTGCGCTGGCCAAGGCGCGGCCCGGACAACTGAATTACGGTTCGGCCGGCATGGGCACCACGCCGCATCTGGCGGGCGAAATGTTCCAGCACCTCGCCGGCGTGAAAATGACGCTGATCACCTATAAGGGCAGCCCGCAATCGACTATCGATCTGCTGGCCGGACGGCTGGATCTCATTTTTTCCAACGGTTCGGCGACGCTGCCGCACATACGCGCGAGCAAGCTGCGGCTGATCGCCATCAGCGCGGCGCGGCGCGATCCCGCGATGCCGGAGACGCCCACCATCGGCGAAACAGTTCCCGGCTACAAACTCGTGCCGTGGTGGGGCTTGTTCGCGCCCGCCGGCACGCCGCGCGATGTCGTCATGAAGCTCCATGCGGAAACCGTGCGCATCCTCGCGCTGCCGGACGTGAAATTGCATTACACCAATCTCGGCCTTGCCGCGGTGTCGAACACGCCGGAGCAATTCGGTTTGTATATCAACGAGGAAATCTCGCGCTGGGCGAAAATCGTCAAGGCGACGGGCGCGCGCGCGGATTGATTGCGCGAAATCAAGTCCCACACGCGTTACAATTCTGCCTATCCTGCCTTTGCGTGAATGCACGCTACCCCGTCGTTTCCGCGCAGGCGGGAACCCATAACACCGTAGCGCTTGAGACGGCTTATGGATTCCCGCAGTCGCGGGAATGACCGTGTTGGTATAGACGCTACCCTACGAACCTGAGTTCTACCAATTGCTACAGAAAGACCAAGATAACAATGCTGATCCAAGACAAAGTAGTATGGGACGCCCAAATAGAAAAAAATCTCGCGTTCCTGCAAACGCTGGGCGTGGATTGCATAGCACTCGAACTGCCAGACAACCCACGTGCCAATGCCGAGATAAACTGCTCGACGCCCGCCGCCGCGCAGGCTTTCTTCACCAAAG
>CAWUUY010000064.1:0-4550 GCA_963924885.1 uncultured Burkholderiales bacterium
CAATGACAACACCGCCGACGGATAATCCGCCGCCGGATCGTTATTGGCGAGCGAGCCGCCGATCGTGCCGCGATTACGCACTTGCGGATCACCGATCTGGCTGGCGAGGTACGCCAGCGCGGGGATGGCTTTTTTCACCACCGCCGATTTGGCTACCTCGACGTGTTTAGTGGCGGCGCCGATGGTGAGTTGGCCGTCCTTGGCTTCGATGCCCGTCAACTCGGCGAGGCCGCCGATGTCGATCAACTGCGACGGCTGCGCCAGGCGCGCTTTTAACGTGGGGATCAAGGTCATGCCGCCAGCGAGCAATTTCGCGTCGGCGTTGGCGGCCAGCAGGTCGCCGGCTTCCTTGAGTGATTTGGCTTTGACATAACTGAAGGGTTGCATGGTCTCAGTCCTTAGTGTTTAGCTGCTTTGGTTTTCTGAATGGTTGCCCACACCTTCGAGGGCGTGAGCGGCATATCGAGGTGTCTGACACCCAGCGCGTTGCATACCGCGTTGACCAGCGCCGGCAGCGACGCGGTGCAACCCGATTCGCCCATGCCCTTGATGCCCAACGGGCCGAGCTTCGACAGCGTGGTGTAATCGACCATCTGAATGGATTTCAATTGCCCCGCGCGCGGCATGATGTAGTCGCTGAAACTGCCTGTGATCATCTGGCCGGAATCCTTGTCGTAGACGATGTGCTCGCCGAACACTTGGCCCAGGCCCTGCACCACCGCGCCGTGCATCTGGCCTTCGACGATGGTGTGGCTGACGATGTGGCCGCAGTCGTCCACCGACAAATACGACGCGATGTCGGTAACGCCGGTTTCCGGATCGATTTCCACTTCGGTGATGTGGCAGCCGTTGGGGTAGGTTGAGGTAAACGTGCCCTCGCCAACCACGGACAGCTTTTTCTTCGCCGCCACTTGCGCGAGCGTAGCTTTTTTCTTGCTGTGCTTGGACGAGAACTCACCCTTGCTGTAATCCACCTGCGAGGGTTCCACGCCGAGGTCTTCCGCCGCCAGCGATTTGCCGGCGTCGATCAGCTTGTTGGCGGCGATGTGGCACACCGTGCCGGCGCCCACCATGGTGCGCGAACCGCCGGAGTGATTGCCGACCATGGTGACCGAGCGATCGGCGTCGCCCTGCCGCACCTTGATGCGCTCGGCGGGTATGCCCAGCGCGTTGGCCGTCACCATCGCAAACGAGGTTTCATGGCCCTGCCCTTGCGAGTGCGACACTGTGTGCAGCGTCACGATGCCGTCGGCGCCGACGCTGACTTCGATTTCATCGCGTGGATACATGCCTGCACCGGTGGGCTCAATCACCGACGCCATGCCGATGCCGCGCAGCTTACCCTTTTTGGCGCTGGCGGCGCGGCGCGCCTCAAAACCCGACCAGTCAGCAATCGACAGCGCCTTGGCCGACAGCCCCGGCAGATCGGCGATCTCGATGGTGGTACCGGTGGCGGATTTGTACGGATACTCATTGAGCGGAACATAGTTGCGGCGGCGCAAATCCGCCGGATCCATGTTCAGCTCCAGCGCCGCGGCATCCACCGCGCGCTCGATGGCGTAAGCGATATCAGGCCGGCCCGCGCCGCGATACGCCGCCACCCAGTCGGTGCTGGTCAGCGCCACTTTGAAATGGCCGTATAGCGCCGGAATTTTGTAGACGCCGTTCATGCAGGTGGTGGCGTTACGGATGTGCCCGGCCGGGCCGGTGGGCGACAGATACGCGCCCTGATCGGTGATCCAGTCGATGCGCAAACCAGTGAACTGCGCGTTTTTGTTCATCGCCAGCGTGGCGGTAATCAGGTTGGCGCGGCCGTGCGTGTCGGTCAGAAAACACTCCGTGCGGGTGGACACCCACTTGATCGGACGTTGCAGCGCCTTGGCGGCCATCATCATTGACACATATTCCGGATACACCGTGCTGCGCTGGCCAAAGCCGCCGCCGACATCCTGAATCTCAACGCGAAATTTTTCTTCGGTCAGATTGGAGTAGGTGGCGAACTGCTTGCGCGTCATGTTGACACCCTGCGACGGCGTATGCACCACGTAACTGTCGCTGTCGGCTTTGTATTCGATCAGCGCGGCGCGCGGCTCCATCGGGCTGGCGGTGACGCGCGTGCAATCGACGGTGATCTTGGTCACATGCGCGGCCTTGGCGATGGCCTCCATGACGGGGGCTTCGCTGCCGCTCTCGGCCTCGACCGGGCAATTGCCGGGCACGTCATCATGCAACTGCGGCGCGCCGGGCTTCAAGGCTTCTTCCGGATCAACGATCGCGGGCAGGTCTTCGTACACCACCTCGATCAACTCGCAGGCATCCTGCGCGGCCAGATGTGATTCCGCGATCACCATCGCCACCGGGTCGCCGACAAAGCGCACTTTGCCGATGGCCAGACACGGCCGCGCCGGCACGCGCGCCTTCATGCCGCCCTTGCCGGTGGGCGGCAGAAAACTCGCCGACCGCAAATAGCCGGCGGCCTGCGCATCCGCGCCGGTGTAAACGCCGATCACGCCTTTGACCTGATTAACCTTGTCGTAGTTGATCGACACGATGCGCGCATGCGCGCGATCCGAGCGCAAAAAACACGCGTGCAGTTGATCTGGCACATTCCAGTCCGACGAATACTTGCCGTTGCCGGTGATGAGCCGTATGTCCTCGAAGCGCGAAACCTGCGCGCCGCCGACCTTGAATAGTTGTGAATGAAGTTGATCCATCCGTGCCTCGCTGGTGATGACTTCGGTTACAGTAAATTATGCAATAAAAACACATACTTAGGAAGCTAGAAGATATTAGTTGTACGTGCTGCGATACTTTCAAATAATTTATATTCAGAGAATTGGCTTAGATCGTTACATTTCGTTCAAGTTATTTTGGCTCGACGCCTTAAGATATATGTGCTGTGTGGCGCCTGACTGCGGCATCCATGGAGAAAATGACTGGACGTGTGTGTTGCGCTGATTCACGCGGACCTGGCTTAGCGCTCCACTGCGCGGCCCTTGCTTACCGTCGCCGTATTCTACCGTGAGAATTCGCGGTACTCACGCGCCACCGCAATCCATTATGTGGTAGCCCTTGTGATAACGATGCGCGTAATCGCGGCACTTGCTGGTATCGTCGGCACCGCTCACCCATCAACGCCGAAAAAATCACCCTACGGGCATGGCCTCGCTTAGCAACTCCGAACCACCCGCGCGCGTCTCCGCGTGGGCGCCCTTTACCGTGCGCAGCTTTCGTTTCCAGTGGCCCGCGGATCTGGCGGCGTCGTGGGCGTTCGAGATGGAAACCATCATCCTCGGCTGGTATGTGCTCACTGAAACGCGCTCGGTACTGATGCTGACGATCTTCGCTTCGCTGCAACACATGGGCACGCTGCTCGCCCCGATGTTCGGCGTAATGGGCGACCGCCTCGGCCAGCGCGTGGTGCTGACATCGATGCGCGCGGTGTACATGGTACTCGCGCTGACGCTGATGTCCCTTGCCTACAGCGGCATGCTGACACCCACGCTCGTTCTGTGCATCGCCGGCGTGATGGGACTGGTGCGCCCCTCCGACATCGGCATGCGCAACGCGCTGGTGGGCGCCACCATGCCCGCCGGCAAGCTGATGGGCGCGATGAGCATCCAGCGCACCACGCAGGATTCTGCCAAGGTGGCCGGCGCGTTGACCGGCGCGGGGCTGGTGGCCATGCTCGGCATCGGCCCCGCCTACACCGTGGTCGCAAGCTTTTACGCCGTCAGCGCGTTTCTCACCTTCAAAGGCAGAAACCCCGCCGCGCCGCCGCGCCCCTCCGCCGCCGCCAGTGGGCGCGCCTCGCCGCTGGGCGATCTGCTCGCGGGCCTCGCTTACGTGTGGAACACGCCGCTCCTGCTGGCCTCGATGTGCTTCGCGTTTATGTTGAACTGCACCACGTTCCCGATGATGCACGGCCTCATGCCGGTGATGGCGAAACAGGTCTACGAAATCGATCAGACGGGCCTGAGTTATCTCGTCGCCGCCGGCGGCCTCGGCGCGCTAATGAGCTCGGTCATCATGAGCCGCTACGGCCACGCCGTACCACCGGCGCGCACCATGATTATCTTCAGCGTCGGCTGGTTTCTGGGGCTGCTGTGTTTTGTGAACACCGCGCAGCCATCGATGGGGATTCCGTTTCTGATGTTCGCCGGCCTCTCGCAGGGCCTCAGCCAAATCGCTATGGCCACCATGCTGATCCGCGCGTGCGAACCCGCGTTCCGAGGGCGCATGATGGGCATCCGCATGCTCGCGATCTACGGCAACGTGCCGGGCCTGTTTCTGGCGGGCTGGCTGATCCCGCGTTTGGGCTATCCGATGACGGCAACGCTAATGGTCGCGTGCGGACTGACGGTGATGCTGGTTTTGGTGCTGCGCTGGCGTGCGCAGTTGTGGCGGCGCGACGCGCCGGCGAATTCGAGGTGATTACGTCATGACAACCCTGCTCGCGGCAATCCTGTTGGCGGCAATCACTTCCGCCGCATGGAGCCAAACCACGGTCTATCCCGTCAAGCTCGTGCGCATCATCAACCCGGTGGCCG
>CAWUUY010000065.1:0-2970 GCA_963924885.1 uncultured Burkholderiales bacterium
TGCGCAGGCAATGGTGCGCACGAATTCCAGTGGATCAAGCTTGTCCGTGCCATGCAGCGGCGTGCCCGGCACCTGCACCAGATTGTTGATCGGCACCGACTCCGGGTACGGATTCAGGTTCGCCAGTTGCACAATCAGCGCGGCGCGCGCGCGGCGTGTTTCACCCATACCGACAATGCCGCCGCTGCACACATGCATACCGGCATCACGTACTCGTGAGAGGGTATCCAGGCGATCCTGCTGCGTGCGGGTGGTGACGATCTCGCCGTAGAACTCCGGCGCGGTGTCGATGTTGTGGTTGTAGTAGTCGAGGCCGGCGGTCCTCAATTGCTCGGCCTGACCATCTTTGAGCATGCCGAGCGTCGCGCAGGTTTCCATGCCCAACTCACGAACAGCCGTAATCATCTCTACCACCTTGTCGAGATCGCGCTGCTTCGGCCCGCGCCACGCCGCGCCCATGCAAAATCGCGTCGCTCCGTTGTCGCGGGCTGCTTGCGCCGCCGCCACCACCCGATCGACCGACAACATCGCTTCGTTATCCACGCCGGTGTGGTAACGCGCCGCCTGCGGACAATAACCGCAATCTTCCGGGCAGCCGCCGGTTTTAATCGAAATCAGGGTCGAGCGTTGCACCGCGTTGGCATCGAAATGCTCACGATGCACCGTCTGCGCACGATAAATGAGATCATTAAACGGCTGGTCGAACAGCGCGGCAACCTGATCGATTGTCCATCCGCCGGCGACAACGGGTGCATCCTGTGGCTGAGAAAGTGCGGTATCCATGGCAAAAACCCTGTATTTTTAATCACTTGTATCATCTGCAATACTATCTACCTTGTCAAATTCTCGTAACAATTTTTTAGCTAATTGTACGAAATTCGTACAACGCCTGATTGCGCCCTCGTGTCTGCTTTGCAGCGGCCCCGGCGCGGGCGCGTTATTGTGCGCGCCGTGCGATGCCGATCTGCCGCGCCTGGCAAACGACCACAGAGCACACTGCGACACCTGCGCGCTGCCCATAACCGCCGGCACGCGCTGCGGCGCCTGTCTCACGCACCCGCCCGCCTACGATGCTGTGTGCTCGCCTTACACCTACGCGTTCCCGGCCGACGCGCTGGTGCGGGCGCTTAAATATCGCGGCATGCTGGCCGTCGCGCCGTTGTTCGGCGATGCCATCGCGGGCGTTCTCGACGCGCGCCCGGATGTCATCATCCCCATGCCGCTGGCCGATGCGCGGCTGCGCGAACGCGGCTTCAATCAGGCGCAGGAGATCGCGCGCCACATCGCCACGCGCACCGACATACCGCTGCTCGCGCGCGCCTGCCGCAGAGTGCGCAACACGCCGCCGCAAGCCGCGCTGCCCTGGAAGGAGCGCGCTAAAAACATCCGCAAGGCGTTCGTTTGTGATGAAGACTTCACCGGCAAACACGTCGCGGTAGTGGACGACGTGATGACCACCGGCGCCACGCTCAATGAACTGGCGCGCAACCTCAAGCAGGCGGGCGCGGTGCGTGTCACCGGGCTCATCGCCACGCGCACGCTGCCCGATGCCTTCAAGAGGCGCGCGCCGGATGTTTGATATCGTTCTCTACGAGCCGGAAATCCCGCCCAACACCGGCAACGCCGTGCGCCTCGCCGTCAACACCGGCGCGCGCCTGCATCTGGTGAAGCCGATGGGGTTTTCGATTTCGCACAAACAACTCGAACGCGCCGGCATGGATTACCGCGAGTTCGCCGACGTGACGGTTCACGACGACTGGCCTGCGTGCCAGGCGCATTTTGCCGGACGGCGCCTGTTCTCGATCACCACGCGCGGCTCGCAACGCCACGACACCGTGGCATATCGTAAAAACGACGTGTTTGTGTTTGGCCCCGAAAGCCGGGGTTTGCCTCAGGTGCTGATCGACGCACTGCCCGCCGAACATCGCATCCGCCTGCCGATGCGCACCGCCGCGCGCAGTCTTAATCTATCGAACGCAGTGGCGGTGGTGGTGTACGAGGCTTGGCGGCAATTGGGGTTTGCCGGCGGAACGTAGGCAATGGGACGTAAGCTGTGGAGCTTGGATTTCATCTGGCATAAAGTGTCTGAATATGCGCGCCACGGCGGGCTCCTATCGACCCACTCCGGCCATTCGAGTTTCTCCATAGCTGCCGTTCAACGCTGGCTGGCTACGCGCCTGGCCTCCCGCGAAGCGGTTTCTAATGCCCGCCTCTTGCTGAAGGCTGCTAAACTGCAAAGTGACGTTGTAAATCATGTGGGGACGATAGTGGAACGATCGCTGATTGCACAACAATACCTTAATGCCCTCGACCTTTCGGTACTGCCACCTTCGCTTCCGTACCTGAATGATCTGATCCGGCGTCACATTGCGCGGTTGCCGTTCTGCAGCATCGGTCCCCGACTGGGTCTCGACCTGCCGCTTGATCTGCCTGCGCTCTTCGACCGCATTGTCGAACACCGGCGCGGCGGCTATTGTTTCGAGCACAACGGGCTCTTCTTTGCCATGCTCGCGGAATTGGGGTTCGATGTGCAACTGCTGCTAGCGCGTGTCATCTATAACCGCAATGTTCATCCGGGTCTGACTCATAGGATAACGCTTGTTAAGTTTGGCGCAGAGAGGTGCATCGCCGATGTCGGCTTTGGGCCCATGGGGCCGCGTGCCGCTGTCGGCCTGTCGGGTGCGCCCGGCGTCCGGGGAGGGCAGTCCTACCGCGTGCACGAAGCGCAGCCCAGTGAATGGCACGTGCAGTTAATGAAAGACGGTGACTGGTTCTCGCTCTACCGCTTTGAACTTCTGCGCTACGGTGAGGCCGATTGCGAGCTCGGGCACTTTTTCTCCCACCGACACCCGGATGCCGTGTTCCTGAACAACCTTGTTGCGTCGCGGATATTGGACGGTGAGGTGAGGTCGCTTCGCAACCGCGAGTACCGGGTGCTTCGCCCTGCAGGCGATCAAGCGCGATCAATTG
>CAWUUY010000066.1:0-5440 GCA_963924885.1 uncultured Burkholderiales bacterium
TGCCCGATGGCAGCACGGTGATGGATGCCGCGCGCATCGCGGGCATCTACGTGCCGCATTTCTGCTATCACCGCAAACTGTCGATCGCCGCCAACTGCCGCATGTGCCTGGTGCAGGTGGAAAAAGCGCCCAAGCCCTTGCCCGCGTGCGCCACGCCGGTGACCAACGGCATGAAGGTGATGACGCATTCCGAGCAGGCCGTTACCGCGCAAAAAGGCGTGATGGAGTTTCTGCTGATTAATCACCCGCTCGATTGCCCGATTTGCGACCAGGGCGGCGAATGCCAGTTGCAGGATTTGGCGGTGGGTTACGGCGGCAGCGGCTCGCAGTACGAAGAAGACAAACGCGTGGTGGTGAACAAGAATCTTGGCCCGCTGATTTCGACCGACATGACGCGCTGCATCCATTGCACGCGCTGTGTGCGTTTTGGTCAGGAGATCGCCGGTGTGATGGAACTCGGCATGATCGGTCGCGGCGAGCATGCCGAGATCATCACTTTCGTCGGCAAGACGGTGGATTCGGAATTGTCGGGCAATGTGATCGACCTGTGCCCGGTGGGTGCGTTGACCTCCAAGCCGTTCCGCTACAGTGCGCGCACCTGGGAACTCACGCGTAAAAATTCGATCAGCCCGCACTGCGGTCTGGGTTCCAACCTGACCTTGCAGATCAAGCAAAACCGCGTGATGCGCGTATTGCCGCAGGAGAACGAAGCGATTAACGAATGCTGGATTTCGGATAAGGATCGTTTCTCGTACGAAGCATTGAATTCGGATCAGCGCCTTGCGCGTCCGATGCTGAAGCAGGGCGGCGTATGGCAATCGGTGGATTGGCAAACCGCGCTGGATTTTGTCGCCACCGAATTGAAACGCATCGCCGCCGCACACGGGCCACAAGCCATTGGCGCATTGGCGACGCCGCATCAAACGGTAGAAGAACTGCATTTGTTGCAAAAAGTGATGCGCGGCCTGGGGTCGAACAACGTCGATTTCCGTCTGCGCCAAGCCGATTTCAGCGCCGACGGCAAGATGGCTGGTGCGCCGTGGCTGGGCATGAGTATCGCCGAGGTGTCGCAACTGGATCGCGTGCTGGTGGTGGGTTCCACGCTGCGCAAGGATCACCCGCTGTTGACGCACCGGTTGCGTCAAGCCGCGAAGAAATTGTTGAAGGTCAATATCCTGCATGCGGCGGACGACGATCTGCTGATGCGCGTGGCGAACAAATCGATTGTGGCGCCGGTGGCGATGGTGGATGCGCTGGCGCAAGTGGTGAAGGCCGCTGCCGCGGCAAAGAATGCCACTGTGCCCGCCAGCGTGAGCGCCGTGGTTACCAATGTGACGGTTTCGGATGCCGCGCAACGCATCGCAGCCAGTCTGGCGGACGGCAAGAATGTCGCGGTGTTCCTGGGTAACTTTGCACAACATCATGCGCAGGCGTCGCAACTGCATACACTGGCGCAGGCATTGTCCGAGATCATCGGCGGGCGTTTCGGTTTCCTGGGTGAAGCCGCGAACAGCGTGGGCGGTTATGTGGTGAATGCACTGCCCTCCGCTAACGGCGCCAACGCATTGCAAATGATGGCGAAGCCGCTCAAGGCTTATGTGTTGCTCGGCGCCGAACCGGAACTCGATATGCACGATCCGCGGCAGGCTATCGCCGCGATGGTGCAGGCCGAGCTGGTGGTGGCGATGAGCGCGTATCAAACCATGGCCACCGGGTATGCGCAGGTGTTGCTCCCGATTTCGCCGTTCACCGAAACCGCGGGCACCTTTATCAATACCGAAGGCCGTGCACAACGTTTTCAGGGCGTGGTGCAGCCGCTGGGCGAAACGCGTCCCGCGTGGAAAGTGCTGCGTGTGCTGGGTAATTTGCTGGGCCTGCCCGGTTTTGAGCAGCAAAGCGCGGACGATGTGCGTGTCGAGGCGCTGGGTGCTGATAACAAAAATATAATTAAAAACAATAGCTTAGAGTCATTTACCTTGAGCGGTCTGGCGGCGGGTACAGGCTTGCACCGCATCGCCGAAACGCCGATCTACGCGGCGGACGCAATAACGCGCCGCGCGCCGTCGCTGCAAAAAACCCGCGATGGTTTGCCGCCGGTGGCGAGCATGAATCGCGCGCTGGCCGACAAACTGGGTTTACGCGATGGCGACAGCGTGCGCGTGCGGCAGGGTGACGGCGAGGCCGCGGCGGCGTACGTGATAGACGACAAGTTGCCCGCGGATTGTCTGCGGCTGGCGGCGGGGCGCGACGAAATCGCTGCGTTGGGCGCGGCGCATGCCGAGATCACGATTGAACGCGTTGCCGGTCAACACAAGGTGGCGGTGTGAGCGCAGTGTTCCAGCCCATCATCAATTTCGGCTACTCGCTGTGGGCCTTGCTCGCGGCGGTGGTGGCGGCGATCTTCGGTAACGAGATCGCGCCGTACGTGTTGTATGGCGTGAAAACGCTGCTGCTGATTGTGTGTATTGTCGCGCCGCTGATGTTGAGCGTGGCCTACCTTACGTTGTGGGAACGCAAGGTGATCGGCTGGATCCAACTGCGCCTGGGGCCGAACCGGGTGGGGCCAATGGGCTTGTTGCAACCCATTGCCGACGGCGTGAAGCTGATGATGAAAGAGATCATCATTCCCGCCGGTTCCAACAAGCTGCTGTTTGTGGCCGCGCCGGTGCTGGCGATCATGCCCGCGCTGGCGGCGTGGGCGGTGGTGCCGTTTGATCCGGAAATGGTGCTGGCGAACATCGATGCCAGCCTGCTCTACATCATGGCGATCACCTCGATGGGCGTCTACGGCGTGATCATCGCGGGCTGGGCGTCCAACTCCAAATATGCGTTTATCGGCGCGATGCGTTCGGCGGCGCAGATTGTCTCGTACGAAATCGCCATGGGCTTCGCGCTGGTGGGCGTGCTGATGGCGGCGCAGAGTCTGAATCTGGTGGAAATTGTCAAGGGCCAGCAAAGCGCATTCGGCGTCTTCGGCTGGTACTGGTTACCGCTGTTTCCGTTGTTTTTGACCTACCTGATTGCCGGCGTAGCGGAAACCAATCGCGCGCCTTTTGACGTGGCCGAAGGCGAATCGGAAATCGTCGCGGGCTTCCACGTGGAGTATTCGGGCATGACCTTCGCGGTGTTTTTCCTCGCCGAATACGCCAACATGATTCTGGTGTCGTTCCTCACCGCGCTGATGTTCCTCGGCGGCTGGCTGTCGCCGTTCCCCGCGTCGTGGGGCGTGCTCGGCGCACCGAGCTTTTTGTGGTTGCTATTCAAGGCGTTCCTGGTGGTGTCGAGCTTCCTGTGGTTCCGCGCGACGTTTCCGCGTTACCGCTACGACCAGATCATGCGTCTGGGCTGGAAAGTGTTCATTCCGGTGACGCTGGTGTGGATCATCGTGCTCGGCGCGTGGATGCAGACGCCGTTGTGGGTATGGTGGAAGTCATGAGGAGCGCATCATGATTGACAAGATCAGCGGTTTTTTCCGCACCTTCCTCTTGTTTGAGCTGATGAAGGGCATGATGCTCACCGGGCGCTATATGTTCAAGCGCAAGATCACGGTGCAGTTTCCCGAGGAAAAAACGCCGCAGAGCGGGCGTTTCCGCGGCCTGCACGCGCTGCGCCGTTATCCGAACGGCGAAGAGCGCTGCATCGCCTGCAAACTGTGCGAAGCGGTGTGTCCGGCGCTGGCGATCACCATTGAATCCGAGCAGCGCGACGACGGCACGCGCCGCACCACGCGCTACGACATTGATCTCACCAAGTGCATTTTCTGCGGCTTTTGCGAAGAATCATGTCCGGTGGATTCCATCGTCGAAACGCGTATCTTTGAATACCACGGTGAGAAACGCGGCGACCTGATTTACACCAAGCCGATGCTGCTGTCGATCGGCGACGCCTACGAAGAACAAATAGCCAAAGACCGCGCAGCGGACGCGCGGTATCGGTAGCATCGGATGACCTTCCAGACCTTCATCTTTTACTTTCTCTCCACCGTGCTGGTCGTCGCGGCGCTGGGGGTCATCACGGCGCGCAACCCGATTCATGCGGCGTTGCTGCTGGTGCTGGCGTTTTTTACCTCGTCGGGCATCTGGTTGTTGCTGCAAGCCGAGTTTCTGGCGATCACGCTGGTGCTGGTGTACGTGGGCGCGGTGATGGTGTTGTTTCTGTTCGTGGTGATGATGCTCGACATCAACCTCGCCCGGTTGCGCGAAGGCTTCTGGCGTTATCTGCCGCTGGGCAGTCTGGTGGCGATTGTGCTGGTGGTGGAAATGAGCATGATCCTGATTCATCGCTCGGGCGGGTTTGGCGACGCGCAGATGCCGCCGTCGCTGCCGGCGGGCTATAGCAATACCAAGGAACTCGGCCTGCTGATTTACACCGAGTACGTGTATCCGTTCGAGATCGCGGCGGTGATTTTGCTGGTGGCGATCGTGGCGGCGATCGCGTTGACTCTGCGCAAGCGCAAGTTGTCGAAATATATTGATCCCGCGGCGCAAATCGGCGTCAAGCGCAAGGATCGTGTGCGCATCGTCACCATGGCCAGCGAGGCGCGCCAGGATGGCAGGGAAAACAGCAAGGACGGCGGAAAAGAGGGAGGCAAGGCATGACGATTTCGCTTTCTCATTATCTGGTGCTGGGCGCGATTTTGTTCGCGATTTCGGTGGTCGGGATTTTCCTCAATCGCAAGAACATCATCGTCCTGCTGATGGCGATTGAGTTGATGCTGCTGGCGGTGAACATGAACTTCGTCGCGTTTTCGCATTACCTCAACGATCCGGCGGGGCAGATTTTTGTTTTCTTTATTTTGACGGTCGCGGCGGCGGAATCCGCCATCGGCCTGGCGATTCTGGTGGTGCTGTTCCGCAACCTGAGCACGATCAATGTCGAGGACCTCGACAAGTTGAAGGGTTAGCCGAACAAGACTATGACCTCGATGCAAAAACTTTATTTGCTCGTGCCGCTGGCGCCGTTGTTCGGCGCGATTGCCGCGGGTCTGTGCGGCTGGGCCTTGAGCCGGCGCGCGGCGCACTGGATCACCATCATCGGCATGGTGATCTGCACTGCCGCGTCCGTGCTGGTGTATCAGGACGTGATGCAGGGCAACCATTTCAACGGCTCGCTCTACACCTGGATGGTGTCGGGCAACGCTAAATTCGAGATTGGTTTCCTGATTGATCCGCTGTCGGCGACGATGATGGTGGTGGTGTCGTTTGTGTCGCTGATGGTGCACGTCTACACCATCGGTTACATGGCCGATGACCCCGGTTACCAGCGTTTTTTCAGTTATATCTCGCTGTTCACCTTCTCGATGCTGATGCTGGTGATGAGCAACAATTTCCTCCAGCTGTTCCTCGGTTGGGAGGTGGTGGGTCTGGTGTCGTACCTGCTGATCGGTTTCTGGTACACCCGGCCGACGGCGATCTACGCCAACATGAAGGCCTTCCTGGTC
>CAWUUY010000067.1:0-5826 GCA_963924885.1 uncultured Burkholderiales bacterium
CCCATAACACCCATGGCACCCGCGAAACGTAGGATGCCGGTGACGAAGGAACCGCATCGGTCAATTCCGCGCGGCGCACGCTGTGTTATTCGCGATTGATGCGGTTCGCTTCGCTCACCGGCATCCTACGCCGCATTGCTTAAAGATAGCGTCATTGCGCCTGCGCGGGAACGACGGCGCGATTGCGGCTCGCGCCGCCGCTCTTTCGCGCGTGGAACTAAGCCGCCACTCTTTCGCGCCGGATTACGCCGCCGCCCTCTCGCGCGGCGCGGCCTTGGCAAAACGCGCCAGCAACCCCGCCGCGTTGCGATGCAGTATCTGCTCGCGCGCTTGCGCGCTGATTTGCGCGTCGGCCAGCGCCTTGCTGGTCCACTGACAGCCGAACTCACTGCCGTCGGTGCCGCACACAATGCGTTCCGCGCCGTAGAGGCGTACGCCTGCCTCGATCGCGCCCGGCCCGAACGAGTTGCAATCCACGTACACCTTGGCGCGGCGGAAACGCGCGGACGGCAGTTCTTCATTCGGTGTATCCAGCAGGCAGCGATGATCCATGCGCTCGATTTCGTACGGAATATTGCCGCCGAGGTTATGCACCAGCACCGTCGCGTCCGGATACGGCGCCAGATAATCCGTGAGACACAGCGTCACCATCACCGACGACAGGCTGGCCTGCATGTCGAGCGTGCCGTTGCGGCGGCGCGCGTTATCGGTGTCGCCGCCCACCTTGGGAAACGCATCGCCGGGCCGCGGGCCGTGATGAATAAAACAAATCGCGCGGCGGCGGTTCGCCACGTCCAGTAACGGACGCATCGCCTCGGCGTCCTTGCGCGTCAGAAAACCATTACCCGGTATTTGCGTGCCGATCATGCCCGGCAGCGACAGCGCGCGCTCGAACTCGGCGGCGGCCGCCTGCATGTCCGCCAGCGGCAGCGCGGCTAACGCGGCGAAACGCCCTTCATGCTTGCTGCAAATGCCGGACAGCGCATCGTTGACCATGCGGCACAGTGGCAGCGACACTTCCACCGGCTGCGATTCGATCCAGCAGAACGAGCCCAGCAGCGACAACACGCTGGTGGTCACGCCCTGCCGATCCATGCGCGCCAGATGAAAATTCACATCGTCAAACGCCTTCGGCAACGGGTCTTCGCCGATGCGTGACTTCAATACTTCGATGCCTTCGGCGTTGCGCACGATGCGCGGCTCGCGGGTGCGGGCGCGCAGCGCGTCGGTCAGTTCAGAGGGTCTCCAGTGCGCATGCATATCGATCATGGCTTTCTCCTTGAGTTGGCTACCTTGGACGAGAAACGGCAATCTATTCCAACCCACGGCAGGGTGCAAGCGCCCGTCAGACTTTACGCGCACCCGCCCCGGTTACGCCCCTTCCGCCGCGCCCGGATTCCACTGCCCCTTGCGCATGCGGGTGATTTTGATATCCGCGAACACGCCTTTTTGCGTGAACGGGTCGCCATCGGAAAACGCCTTTGCTTCGGCGCGGCTCGCGACGTTCAGCACGAACAGGCTGCCGATGGCGGTGCTGCCATCGTCGGATTGCGTGGCGCCGGCGAGCACGAGGATATGTTTCTGGCTGCCCAGATAATCGCGGTGCGGCTGCAGCACGGAATCGCGTATCGCAGCAGTGTTGGGTTTGTCGGTGCAAGAGACGATCCACAGCATGGTGATGCTCCTTCGGGATGGATGGAGGAAGTTGATTTGGACGCCGCGCGGATTGCAACGCGCGGCGGCTTCGCATCATAGAGGATTCCGTTCGCCCCTTCCTTTTACCATCATAAATAGCTGTTTTTAAACAATATTTCATACTGTGGCTATAGCAGGATGAATAAGCGTTTTCGCAACCGGCGGCATACGCAATAATACGGCTCGTCCTGCTAATCACACACCCCAACCCAAGGAGCCCCGCATGAAAACCGCCGCCAAAAAATCCAACGTGACACGTCTGCACAGCGTAGCGAAAACCGGCGGCAAAGCCGCGAAGGGCCGCATGAGCAAGGCTGAATGGGGAGCGCGCGTGGAACTCGCGGCGGCGTACCGGCTGTGCGACATGATGGGCTGGTCCGACATGCTGGGCACGCACATCTCGTGTCGCGTGCCGGGTACCGACAACCAATTTCTCATCAACCCGTACGGCTTGTTGTTTGATGAAATCACCGCGTCGTCGCTGATCAAGTGCGACACCGACGGCAACAAGCTGTCCGAGTCGCCCTATGAAATCAATTTCGCCGGCTTTTGCATCCACAGCGCCATTCACATGCACCGCCACGACGCGCACGCGGTGATGCACTGCCACACCAAGGAAGGCGTGGGCGTATCATCGCAAAA
Source organism: uncultured Burkholderiales bacterium (assembly GCA_963924885.1). Classification (GTDB taxonomy): domain Bacteria; phylum Pseudomonadota; class Gammaproteobacteria; order Burkholderiales; family SG8-41; genus UBA5216. The sequence continues at coordinate 2,338 of CAWUUY010000067.1, forward strand.
GCAGGGCTTGCTGCCGCTGACGCAAATGGCGCTGGCGATGCCGTATCACGAGCTGCGTTATCACGACTACGAAGGCATCGCGCATGACCTCACCGAACGCGAGCGCCTGGTGCGCGACTTGGGCACGGGCACCATGCTGATCCTGCGCAACCACGGCACGCTCACCATCGGCGCCACAGTCGGCGAAATGTTCGGGCGCATGAATCGCGTTGAGCGCGCGTGCAAATTTCAATTGGCGGCGATGAGCGGTGACGCGGAACTGAATCACCTGCCGCAAGAAGTCGTCGATCACACCATGCAGGTCGGCGCTGAGGTCAACACCACCGGTCGCGCGGCGGGCGGCGCGTTGCTGTGGGCGGCGCTGCTGCGCCGGCTGGATCGGGTGGATCCGGGCTACGCGTCGTAAAAATTCGAGTTGATGCGCAGTATAACTATTTGAGGTTGTGGATTTCATGTACCCGTTGATTCGACGTTCCAATCTGCTGGTTCCGATAAATGACGCAGGCGCGGTGGACAACGCTTGGCGACACAACGCCGATGCGATCACGCTAATACTCGACGGCACACCGGCCGCCGATGCGGTAAAGCGCGCGATAGCCTCGGCGACCAAGGGCGGCGCCGAAGTTTTCGTGCGCGTGAGCAAGGCATCCGTGCAGACCGATCTTGAAGCCGCGGTGTGGCCGGGCCTGTGCGGCATCATGCTGCCGCGCGTGGAGTCGGCGGCGGAGGTTGCACAGGCGGATCAACAGGTATCGTCACTGGAAAAACAGCGCGGCATCACCGCAGGCTCGCTGCAATTCATACTGATGCTCGAATCCGCGCGCGGCGTGTGGGATATCCGCCCCATCATCAAAGCCAGCCCGCGCGTGAAGCAGGCGGCACTGGATGAACGCGCGCTGGCCGCCGATCTGGAGATCACGCCGCTGCCGGAACTCGACCCGTTTGACTACGCGCGCGGGCGTCTCGCGGTGGAAGCCACTGCCGCCAAAGTCGCCGCCGTCGGCATGGCGTATCCGTTAAGCGTACATCCGCACGAATTGCCGGCGACGGAACTGCACGAACTCGCCACCAAGGCCAAAAACCTCGGCATGAAAGGCGTGATCTGCCCGCACCCCTATTCTAGTTGGGTCGCACCAGTGAACGCCGCGTTCACGCCCACGCCGGAACTCGTCGAATGGAACCGACGCGTGCGCGAGGCCTTCGCGATAGGCGTCGCGGCGGGCACGGCGGCAGTGCCGCTCGACGGCAAGATGATCGACGTGCCGGTGGACGAATGGGCCATCGTGGTGCTGGCGATGGCAAAGGCTTGCGCCACGCGGGATGCGCAAAAGCGGGCCGCGCTCGCTCGATGACGGGCCGCGGTTTACTTCTTCAACGTCAGCCCCATCTCGGTCAGAAACTGCGTCATCTCCACTTGCTGCACGGCCAGCCACTTGGCCAGTTCGTCGGCGTTCATGTAGACATCCTCGTACATATTGCGCGCCATGTACTCGCGCCACGTGGCGCTCTTATGCACTTTCGCCAGCATGTCTTCCAGCACTTTTGCGGCGTCGCGCGGTATGCCCGCAGGCGCCACAAAGCCACGCATGGCACCTGCGTGTATGTCGAAGCCTTGCTCTTTCAACGTCGGCACGTTGGGTAATCCGGCAAGACGCGCCGTTGCCGGTACACCCAGCAGACGCAACTTTTTGGTTTCGACCTGTCCCATAACCTCTCCGAGATTCTCTGCCGTGGCCTGAATGTGTCCGCCCATCACGGCGGTGACGGATTCGGTGCCGCTCTTGAACGACACCATATTAAATTGCACGCCCGCCATTTTTTGCAGGCGGTGCATCATGCCGTGCGCGCTGCCTCCGGGAAAAGTGATGCCGACGCTGATGGTTTTGGGTTTGGCGCGCGCGGCATCAAGCAAATCCTTCAGCGTGCGATACGGCGAGCCTTCCGCCACCGCGATACTATTCAGATCGAGACCAATCACGCCGAGCGGCGTGAATTTATCGACGCCCACGTCAAGGCCGGTGCGTATCGGCACGGTGACCAGACTGATCGCAGCCACAATAAAAATGTACGGGTCGCCTTTTTTACCCGCCACATAAGTTTGCCCCACCGCGCCGCCGCCGCCCGCGCGGTTTTGCACGATAATTTGCTGCGGCAGCAGTTTTTCTTTCGCGACGATTTCAGTCACGGTGCGCGCCACCAGATCGGACCCGCCACCCGCGCCGGTGGGCGACACCAGTTCGATGTGGCGCGTGGGATAGGGCTGGGCGGCCAGTGACATAGGCGCGGCCCATGCAAAGCTTAACAAGATCAGAATCAACCCCAGCCGTTTTCTCATGGCAAACTCCTCATGGCGTAAAATAGAATTTTTACCGCGCATACGAAATTCCATACCTGCCGGCCACCTCAAAGGCACACCCGCCGACCAACCCATAGGGAGATTATCATGCAAAAGAAAAATATCAAGATTCGTTCCGTCGAAGGCCGTGACTTCGATTGTTATGTCGTCACACCGGATGTAACGGGCAAGGTGCCGGGCATCGTGCTTGCGGCGGCGGTGCATGGCGTGGATGGCGACATCCGTAGCATCGCCGATGCGTTTGGCGCGGCAGGTTATGTCTGTGCCGCGCCGGATTTATTCTGGCGCACCGTGCCCGGCCCGCTGGGCCGCGATGATGGCCGCACCAAGACGCGCTCACAGCCGCGTTTACCCGTTATCAAGACCGGCGAAAAAGACATGGTCGATACGTTAAACGAACTGATAAAAATGCCGCAGTTCAACGGCAAGGCCGTGGCGATGGGTTTTTGCTACGGCGGGCCGTACGCGCTGATCGGCCCGAAGCGCCTGGGCTACGCGGGCGGCGTGTCGTGCCACGGCACGCAGTTGGGCGAATTTGTGCAGGAACTCGAAGGCACCACGCAACCCATCTCGATTATCTGGGGCGACTTGGATCACGCAGCGCCGCCGCCGGTGCAGGAGATGTATCGCGCCGTGCCCGCGCGCCACAAAAACGTGGATGTGCATATCATTCCGGGCGTGAATCACGGCTACATGATGAAAGAAAATCCCGCTGCGTTCGATCAGAAAACCTACGATCTGTCGATGGGGCGCGCGCTAGCGATACTTAACGGGCTGCGCTGATACGGAATATCCGTGGTTGCATTTGGTGTCAGAAAATTATTCTGTCGGTAACGACGTAACCACCACGGAATACAGCGAAGCAGGAAAAAGTAACTCCGTCGTTCCCGCGCAGGTGGGAATCCATAGGGAGTACCCTATGGCACAGTGTTATGGATTCCCGCCTGCGAGGGAATGACAATTGGGGTTTGTTGACTGACCGACACTTTGGTAAAGCTGCATTTCAAGGTTATATTGTGTTCGGCGTTCGCGGCTGGTGCGAACGCCGCTGGCGCGCAACCCACCCCTCAGTTTCCCACCAAGCCAATACGCCTGCTCGTCTCCGGCGTCGGCGGCGCGGGTGATTTCGCCGG
>CAWUUY010000068.1:0-4480 GCA_963924885.1 uncultured Burkholderiales bacterium
GGAACCCATAACACAGTGCCACTTGAGATCACGCATGGGTTCCCACCTGCGCGGGAACGACAGGGCTGGTAAATTGTCGTTGTTCATATTATGCCGAATGCGGGCCTGCAACGGATTACAATTCACGTTCATACACAGGGAGCACGACAATATGCCCGCCACGCTCGACATTCAATCCCGCGCCACCGTGCTCAACGGCCACGCTTTCGGCAACACCGGCGCTTACGAAAAAATCGCCGGCACAATCCGTTTCGCGGTAGACCCGAAACACCCGCTGCATCAACGCATTACCGATATCGATCTCGCGCCGCGCAATGCGCAGGGCCTGGTGGAATTCGCGGGGGATTTTTATGTGTTAAAGCCCGTGGACATGAAGAAGGGCAACGGGCGGTTGCTGATGGATGTGGCCAATCGCGGGCGTAAGGTGGCGCTGGGTATGTTCAACAGCACGCCGCGCGTGCCTGATCCTTCCACGCCGGAGGACTTCGGCAATGGCTTTCTGATGCGCGAAGGCTACACCGTGGGTTGGGTGGGTTGGCAGATCGATGTACCACGGCGTGATGGGCTGATGGCGCTGGATGTGCCTTGCGCGAAAGGTGTCACCGGCTGGGTGCGTTGCCGGCTGCGGCCGAATCTCGCGGCGGAGGTGTTGCCGCTCGCGGATCGTGCGCACATCCCGCTGGTCACATCGGATATGAACGACGCCGAAGCCTCGATCACCGTGCGTGAACATGGCGGTGATCCGGCGGTGAAGTTGCTGCGCAACGCATGGCGGTTTACCGATGCGGGGCATGTTGCGGTCAACGGCGGCTTCAAGCCCGGCGCAATTTACGATGTGTTGTTTCGTTCGGTGGACCCTTTGCTGGGCGGTTTGAGTTTTCTGGCGGTGCGCGACGCGGCGGCGTTGTTGCGCTGGGGTTCCGCCGCGAGTGGCAACCCGTGCGCGGGTGCTATCGAGCGCGCGTATTTGTTCGGCGTGTCGCAAAGTGGGCGGTTTCTGCGACAGATGCTGCATCTGGGCCTGGACGAAGACGTGCAGGGACGTATGGTGTTCGACGCCGTGCTGCCGCATGTGGCGGGCGGACGGCGCGGCGAATTCAATCTGCGCTTTGGGCAACCGTCGCTGAATTCGCAGGACACCGTGGGCAATCTGCCGCCGTTTCGTGACGAAGAATTGTTTGCGAAACAGATTGCGCGTGGCAAGACACCAAAGATTTTCGCCACTAATACCTCCGCTGAATACTGGCGCGGCGATGCCTCGTTGATCCATACCAACGCCGCGGGCACGCGCGACGCTGAGCCGGCGGATTTCGTGCGCACCTATTTGTTCGCCGGCACGCAGCACACGCCCGGCGCGATGCCGCCGCTGCCCGCCGACGCCAATACCGGTGGTCGCGGCGCGCATATGTTCAATGTCACCGATTACGCGCCGCTGCTGCGCGCGGTGCTGGTCAATCTTGATCTATGGGTGAGCAAGGGCGTGGCACCACCCGCGAGCCGGTTCCCGCGCCTGGCGGACCGCACGGCGGAGGAAGGAGAATCCGTCACCGCATTTTTCAAAACGCTGCCGGGCGTGAGTGTGCCGGAACGCATTGTGCGACCCGCCGCGCTCGACTTCGGCCCTGAAATCGAACGCGGCATCGCCACCGTGCCGCCGAAAGTGGGCGAGAAATTCAAGGTCTATGTGTCAGCGGTGGACGCGGACGGCAACGAAACCGCAGGTATTCGTTTGCCCGATACCGCGATACCCGTGGCCACCGTCACCGGCTGGAACCCGCGCCATCCCGCGCAGGGCGCGGCGGGTGACCTGATGCAGATGATGGGTTCGACGCTGCCGTTTGCGCGCACCCGCGCCGAGCGCGAGCAACGCCGCGATCCACGTTTGTCGATAGCCGAACGATACCCTTCGCGCGCGGCGTATCGGGAGGCGGTGCGCGCGGCGGCGCAAAAGCTGGTGGCCGAGCGGTATCTGCTGGCGGAAGATGTCGACCCCATCGTCGAGCGCGGCGGCAAGCGCTGGGATTGGGTGCATTCGTTGGGCTGATTTTTCCCTGTGGCGCGCGCCGGCCCGCGTGGTGATGGTGTGTATCGCGGGCACGAGCGGCTGCGCTATCGCGCAAGGGTACCCATCCAAGACCGTGCGCCTCGTCGCGCCTTATTCGCCGGGCGGCCCCAATGATTTGATTGCGCGTATCGTTGCACAACGCATGACGCAAACGTTTACAGCAATGGATTGTCGATAACCACCCAGGGCGCGGCGGCAACATCGGCACGGAGATTGTGGCGAAGTCGCCCGCCGACGGCTATACGCTGGTGCATGGCGGTATGGGCACGCTGACGCTGGCGCCGTTTCTGGGCAAAATTCCGTACGACGCGCTGCGTGATTTTGCGCCCATCACGGTGACGGCGCGCGTGCCGAACGTGATCGTGGTGCATCCTTCGCTGCCGGTGAAATCAGTGAAGGAACTGGTGGCGCTGGCGCGCGCATCCCGGTAAGCTTGACTACGCCACTAGCGGCGTCGGCAGCACGCCGCTTCTGGCCGCAGCACTCTTTTTGTCGCTCGCCAAACTCAAGCTGGTGCACATTCCGTATAAGGGCGGCGCGCCCGCCGCGGCGGATCTAGTGGCGGGGCAAGTGCCGATTGCATTTTTGCCGGTATCGCCGCTGCTGCCGCATATCGAGGCCGGCAAGGTGCGTGCGCTGGCGGTGAGCAGCCTGCAACGCTCCGGCATGTTGCAGGCGATACCCACTGTCAGCGAATCAGGGTTTCAGGGCTTCGAGATGAACCCGTGGTTCGGCATCCTCGTGCCCACCGGCACGCCGGGCGCGAGCATCACGCGGCTGAATACCGACATCACGCGCTTTCTTGCGACACCCGAAGCCGCGAAACAACTCGCCGCGCAGGGCGCGGACGTGGGCGCCAACAGCGCGGAAGAATTTCTCGCGCTGATTAAATCCGACCTCGCCAAGTGGGGCAAGGTAATACAGGAGAACGGAATACGCGGAGAGTAACGTGTATTTGTAGGTTGGTGCTGAGCCTGCGAAGCCCAACACCGCATTCGGGACGCATGGATGCGTTGTGTTGGGCTTCCTTCGTCAGCGCCAACCTACGGGTTATCGAATGCCGTTACTTTTTCGCCTTCACGTCCGGGTTCAGCACATTGATCGGTTTGCCCGCCGCATAGGCGAGTATCTGCTCCACGCCGCCTTCGTAGATCGCTTCGTAGCTCTTGCGTTCGCTGTAGCCCAGGTGCGGCGTGCAGAGGGCGTTTTTCATTTTCAGCAGCGGGTGGTTGCCGCCAGTGATTGGCTCTTCTTCGTAGACATCGACCGCGGCGAAACCGGGGCGGCCTTTTTTCAGTGCCTCGACCAGCGCGCCTTCGGCGATGATCGGCGCGCGGCTGGTGTTGACCAGCAGTGAGGTGGGTTTCATGCGCGTGAGATCGGCGGCGGTGATGATGCCCTTGGTGTAGGCGTTGGATGGCAGGTGCAGGCTGATCACATCGCTTTGCTCAAAAAACGCCTCGCGGCTGGCGGCGATGTCAAAGCCTTCGGCCTTGGCCTTGGCGATCGAACCTTCGCGGCCCCAGCACACGACCTTCATACCGAAGGCTTTGCCCACGCGCGCGACACCGCTGCCGATGTGGCCGAAAGCATAGATGCCGAGCGTCGCACCGGCAAGCCGCGTGCCGACGGTGGTGTGCCAGTGCCCGGCTTTGAAGTTTTCGACTTCAAACGGAATGTGGCGCAGCGACGCTAAGATCAGCGCCCACGCCAGTTCGCCGGTGGTGGTGTAAGGGCTGTTGCCGTCGTGGCCGCCCGCCGACACCATGATGCCCAGATCGGTACACGCGGCGACATCGAGGTGGCTCACGTTGCGCCCGGTCTGGCTGATGAATTTGAGTTGCGGCAGTTGCTCCAGAATCTTGCGCGTGATGACCATGCGTTGTTGCGTGAGCAGCAGCACGTCGCAACCCTTGACCTGCTCGACCACGCGCGCGGGGTCAGTGTAGGCGTCGTTGTAAATCATCGCCTGATGCCCGGCGGCTTGCAGTTTGGGATAGGCGCGGGTGGTGCGCATTACGTCAGCGTAGTCGTGAATGACGGCGATTTTCATGAGAAAGTTTCTTTTAAAAAGTTGTTTAATAACAATTAGTTACGTTCGTTGTTATTTCAAACGCTGATCGAAATAATTCATGAATAAATCAAACGCCGCCTGCTGCGCCGGATTCGGATTAAACGATCCATCCGCGCCGCGCTCGATAAACGGATAGCCGTGCGCGGGGTGGTCGAAGCTCGCCCAACTGGAATCCTTGCCCGCCTCGACCATCCACTCGTGCGCGAGTTTGAAAATGCCTTGCAGGTGATCGTGATCGCGGCCGATGTGCAGTATCGGCGTTTTAATGCGGCGGATGCGTTCCATCGCGCGCGCCTTGTTGGCGTTGTTGCGCGCGACGTTGATATCGTTGTACTGCACTT
>CAWUUY010000069.1:0-7374 GCA_963924885.1 uncultured Burkholderiales bacterium
GCCTCGCACGCGTTCATACGCGCCGGCGTTGCCGAAGGCGTGGCCCTCGGCGAAAGCTTCGACGGCAACGATGTTGAATTCCGTGACGCGCGAGTGCGCGGATGCGGCAAAGAGTGCGGCCATGATCGTTCCGATAAATAGATTAAGGAAAGGTTGCATCATAAGTATTTGTTTCTAAGGATTATTTTAAGGTTAGCTAAAGAGGGCTGGCGACAGCTTTACACAACTTCCGCCTGCCGACTATGCAGTGCTCGTTGCGCGACGCTACCTACCGTGGCCACGGAACGACATCGCTACACTCAGGTATGATGGTTTTTTACGTATGGAGGAGGCAACATGAAAATCAAAAATATTTCCGGATTAACCTTGGCAAGCGCAGCGCTGGCACTGGGCGTATTACCACAAGCCGTGGCGCAAAATTTCCCCAACAAACCCATCCGCATCGTCGTGCCGTTTCCGGCGGGCGGCACCACCGACGTGGTGGCGCGCCTGGTGGCGCAGCGCATGAGCGAATCCATGGGTCAGCCGGTGGTGGTGGATAACCGCGGCGGCGCGGGCGGCGCACTGGGCGCGGACATCGTGGCGAAGTCGAATCCCGATGGCTACACGCTGCTGATGCACAACATTACCTTTCCGCTGTCGTCGGTGGCGCAAACACTGGCGAAGCGTTCGCCGTTCGATGCGGAAAAAGATTTCGCTGGCGTGTCGATTGCGGTCTACGTGCCGTTTGTGCTGACCGCACATCCGAGTGTGCCGGCGAAAGACCTCCGCGAACTCGTCACGCTGATGAAAAGCGGCAAGGGCCTCAAGTACAACTACGGCTCCACCGGCCCCGGCTCGGTGATGCACGTGCTGGGCGAAGCCTTAAAGCGCGACGGCGGCTTCGACATGGCGCACATCGCCTACAAGGGCGCCGCGCCGATGAAGCTTGAACTGGTGGGCGGGCGCATCCAGATCGGCGGCGACCAACTCTCCACCTCGTTGCAGGAAATCCGCGGCGGCCAGTTAAAGGCGCTGGCCACCAGCGGCGCCAAACGCATTCCCCTCCTGCCGGACGTGCCCACGGTGCGCGAGCAGGGCTTCCCCGCGCTGGAATTCGAGGGATTCAACGGGCTGTTCGCCCCCGCCAAAACACCGAAGGCGGTCATCGACAAATTGCAGCGCGAAACCGCCGCCGCCGTGAAGAACCCCGATCTCATGAAGCGCTTTAGCGATCTGGGCGCCGAATCGGTGGGATCAACCGGCGAGGCGCAAAAAGAAATGCTGGTGCGGTTGATGAAACAGTTCACGCCGGTGATACGCGAGATGAAACTCGATTAGACGCGCCATTTTGAAAAACCCGCTATGATCGGAATGAGAAATCAGCCGGAGTAACCCATGCAAATCACCGCCGAAAAACCCGCCACCCGCATCGCCGACAGCATCCGCGCGCGCTTTAACTACGTGGTCGATAACGGCATTCCGCCGGTGCGTTATATCGACTGGCCGGAGATGGCGCACAAGGCGGTGGAGCCGGTGTACCAGCTGCACGAGATGGAGGTGCGCAACGGCAGGCCGCTGCGCGATACGTTTGATATCGATACGCACGGATTTGTGTTTGTGGATCACGCCACGCAGGTGAAGGATTTCACCGACGAGGCGCAGCGCCAAAACGTGTATGACCTCGAAGTGCAGGCCCTCATCAAAAAACATGCCGGCGCCGCGGATGTGGTGGTGTTCGATCACACGCTGCGCGTGAGCGATGAAAATCTACAGCACAAGTTGAACGCGCGGCCCACGGTGAAGGGCGTGCATAACGACTACACCGAGACGTCCGCGCCGCGGCGGCTGCGCGAGATCATCGGCGACGCCGAGGCCGAGCGGCGCTTTAAAAAGCGCTGGGCGATCATTCAGGTGTGGCGACCGATACGCGGCACGGTGCTGATCGATCCGCTGGGCATTTGCGATGGCCGCAGCATTCCGCAAAAAGGTTTTATCCGTGTCGAGCGGCGTTACAAGGACCGCACCGGCGAGGTGTATCACATCGCCCACAACCCCTCGCACACCTGGTTTCACTTCCCGCGGATGGAGCGTCACGAGGCGCTGGTGTTTAAGGTATTTGATTCCGACATGAGCAAGCCTTCGCGCTTTACCGCGCACAGCGCGTTCGACGACCCGGCGACACCGGCGGATGCGCCGCCGCGCGAGAGCATCGAGACTCGCACCTTCGTTTTTTTCGATTAAAAACAATTACACCGTTCGGGCTTGTCGAAGCCCTTTGGTGTAACCATGCCCTTCGACAGGCTCAGGGCGAACGGATTGAATTGGTCGCGCAGTATGAAAAACTTAATAGGGTCTTGATGTAATGCCTCACGCCTTGGTGATAGGCGGGTCGCTGGGCGGCCTGCTGGCGGCGAACTTGTTGCGCTCCATCGGCTGGAGCGCGCAAGTCTTTGAGCGCGTGGGGGACGACCTGGCGAGCCGGGGCGCGGGCATCGGCACGCACGAAGAATTGCTCGATATCATGCGCCGCGCCGGCATCGACACCGATGCCTCGATCGGCGTCCACCCGGAGTCGCGCACCTGCCTGGATCGCGCGGGCAAGCTCCAGCACAAGATGCCGCGTCCGCGCATCTTGAGTTCATGGGGGCGCTTGTATCGCGCGCTGAAGGATGCGTTTCCCGCCGGAGATTATTTTTTTGACAAGGCGCTGGTGTCGTTTAGTGAGGATGCGTCGGGCGTGACCGCGCGTTTCGCGGATGGCGGCGTCGCGCGCGGCGATCTCATCATCGGCGCGGACGGCATTCGCTCCACCGTGCGCGCGCAGATATTGCCCGATGCGCAGCCGCAGTACGCGGGCTATATCGCGTGGCGCGGGCTGATCGCTGAATCGGTTATACCCGTCGAGCTGCATGCGGAGATTTTCGCGCACAACATGGTGTGTTATCCCGACGGTGACGCGATGACCATGTACGCGGTGCCGGGGCCGGACAACGACGTGCGTCCGGGCAATCGCGCGTACAACTGGGTGTGGTATCACCCGCTGAACAGCGACGGACTGGCGGCGCTGTGTACCGACGCCAACGGCGTGTGCCACGGCACGGCGATTGCGCCCGCGCTGATACGTCCGGAAGTCATCGACGAGATGCGCGCCACCGCGCTCCGCGTGATCGCGCCGCAATGCGTGCAGGTGATTGACCTGACCGCGCAGCCGTTTTTTCAGGCGATTTTTGATCTGGCGTCGCCGAGTTTGACGCAGGGACGCGCCGCGTTGCTGGGCGATGCCGCGTTCGTGGCGCGGCCCCACGTGGGCATGGGGGTGACCAAGGCGGCGCTCGACGCCGAGTGTCTGGCCGATGCCTTGCTGCACACCAGCAATATCGACGCTGCGCTGGCGCGTTACAACGAACGCCAGCATGAATTCGGCACGCGCGTGATCGCGCGCGCGCGCCGAGTGGGCGCGCACCTCGGCGCGCAAGCCACCAAACCGCCGGAGACCTGGACGCCTGAAGAACGCCATCAGGATCCGGTGCGCATGATGATCGAAAGCGGTGCGCGGCTGCGTGATGTGCCGGAGCTGATTGAACTGGTGAGAGCCTATCGCGCGGATCGAGAGGCGCGGGCCGCATGAAAACTGTCCTGCCTATCGCGTGCGGAACGTTGCTGGCGATGGCGGCATGGCCCGCCATGGCGCAAAAAGAAGCCGCCTACCCCAGCCGCGTGGTCACGCTCGTAAATCCGTTCTCGCCCGGCGCCGCCACCGACATCGTGGCGCGCGTGATCGCGCAGAAACTCACCGAAGCCTGGGGGCAAAATGTGGTGGTGGAAAACCGCCCCGGCGCCAGCGGCATGATCGGCCTTGCGGCGGTGGCGCGCGCGCCGGCGGATGGGCACATGCTCGGCATGATGATCGTCTCGCATGCGACCAGCGCCGCCTTGCAGAGCGGCAAACCCGCGGTTGCCGCGGTTGATCTCGTGCGCGATTTCGCGCCCGTCACGCAGGTGGTGTCGCAGCCCTATCTCATTCTCGTCAATCCGAGTTTGCCGGTGCGCTCGGTGCGCGATCTCGTCGCGCTCGCCAAGTCCAAGCCGGGCGCGGTGACGTATGGCTCATCGGGCATCGGCAGCGTGCTGCATCTGGGCGGCGAACTGCTGGCGACGCAGACCAAGGTGCAGTTGACGCACGTGCCGTACAAGGGCGCGGCGCCCGCGCTGGCCGATGTCGCGGGCGGGCATCTGATGATGCAGATTGCCACGCGCATGACCGCGCAACCGTTTCTCGCCACGGGGCGCGTGCGCGCGCTGGCGGTCACGTCCGCCGAGCGCGTGCCGGGACTGGACCTGCCCACGGTGCGGGAATCCGGCGTCACCGGGCCGTATGAAGTGAACGGCTGGTACGGCATCGTCGCCACCGCGGGCACGCCAGCCGCGATCATCGAGCGGCTTAATCAGGACATCAACCGCATCCTGAAAATGCCCGACGTGCGCGAACGCATGACGGTCGAGGGCACCATGCCCGCCGGCGGCACGCCCGCGCAATTCGGCGAACTGGTGCGCGCCGAGATGGACAAGTGGCGGCGCATCATCAAGCAGGCGGCGATTGCGCCTGCGCCAGGCTGAAATAACCGGGCCGGGATTTCTCCGGTCAAAAACCCAGCGCCATGCCCCCCGGTCGTGGATCGCTCGCGCCGCGCAACACGCCGCGTTCGCGATCCAGTTGGATCAACTGCACGGCGCCGCCGCCCGACCACGGGCCGATCATTTCCACCGCGTGTCCCATGCCGGCGAGCGCGTCGCACGCAGCCTTGGGGGCGCGCTGTTCGATTTTTACCGAGGGTGTGCGTGTCATCGTGCCCGGATCGGTGCCGGGGAAGCTATACCAGCGCGGCGCGTCCACCGCGTCCTGCAACGACATCCCGTGATCGACAATGCCGCTGATGACCTGCGTGCTCCACTGCGTTTGCTGATCGCCGCCGGGCGTGCCGCCCACCAGCCACGGCTCGCCGTTGCGGCACATCAGATAGGCGTTCAGCGTGTGCATGGTGCGCCGGCCCGGCGCGATTACGTTCGGGTGCTTGGGGTCGATGGAAAAGCCGCGCCCGGCGCGGTTGTTCATGGTGATGCCGGTTTCGCCGCCTACCAAGCACGAGCCGAATGAGTTTGACAGGCTGTGGATGAACGACAGTGCATTGCCGTCGCCGTCCGCCACCGCGAAATAGCTGGTGTCGCCGTTGTGCTCCGGCACCGCGGCACCCGCCGGCCATTGCGCGCGTTTGGGGTCGATCAGCGCGCGGCGTTGCGCCGCATGCGCCTTGGACATGAAGGCCTCCAGCGGCCATTCCACGAACGCTGGATCGCCCGCGTAACGGTTGCGGTCGGCAAAGGCGAGTTTCTTCGCCTCGATCAGCAGGTGCATACGCTCGGCGCTGAACGGCGCCAGCGATTTGAGATCAAAGCCCTCGATGATGTTGAGTTGCTCTAGCAGCAGAAAACCCTGCGACGGCGGCGCGGTTTCGTACACCGTGTAGCCGCGATAGTCAATGGCGAGCGGCGTGTAGGTCACGGCCTGCTGTTGCGCAAAATCATCCAGCTCGAACAAGCCGCCCACGCTCTTGAAATAGACGACGAGTTTTTCCGCTATCTCGCCGCGATAAAACGCCTCCGCGCCGCCTTGGGCGACGATGCGCAGGCTCTTCGCCAGCAGCGGCGCGGCCCAGCGTTCGCCCGCCGCCGGGGCGCGTCCGTTGGGTAAAAACTGTTTCGCCGACCATTCAAATTTCGCCAGCCGGTCCGCGCGCTCAGCGTAACGCTTGCTGATGTAATCGGTGATCGCGATGCCTTTTTCGGCAAGCTCGATCGCGGGCGCCCACAGTTCCGCCCACGGCATCGTGCAGTAGCGTTTCCAGATCGCCTCGTACACGCTCACCGCGCCGGGTACGCTAACCGCATGCACGCCGTCGAGCGGCATTTCTTTGTGGCCGCGGCTGATGTAGTAGTCAGCCGTTGCGCCCGCCGCTGCCACGCCGCTGCCGTTGTAGGCGACCATCTCGCGTTTCTTGGCGTCGTGCAGCACCACGAAAGCATCGCCGCCGAGACCGCATTTCATGGGCAGCACCACGCCCTCTGCCGCCGCCACGGCGATGGCGGCGTCAAACGCATTGCCGCCGCGCTGCAAGATAGAGAGGCCGATGAACGCCGCCACCGGGTGCGCGGACGCCACCATGCCGCGTGCGCCGTAAGCCTCGGGCCGTTGTTTGACGTTGCTACCCTCGGCCGCGCTCAGTCCCCATGATCCGTCGTCCATTGCATTCTCCACGTGACAGTTTGATTGCGATTGCCTCCACCATAGCCCGTGCGCGGCGGGGGGGTCAAGGCGGGGTTGTGACTGTGATGTTGCCGAGGCGGGTACCGGTGCTGTTTTCGGCTATCATGCGCCCTCGTTTCCCGCGACAACCCCACCTCTTTCAGGCACAACATGGCTCAATACGTTTATTCGATGCGCGGCATGAACAAGATGGTTCCGCCCAAGCGCTTCATTCTCAAGGACATCAATCTGTCGTTTTTCCCCGGCGCGAAGATCGGTGTCCTGGGCATCAACGGTTCCGGCAAATCCAGTCTGCTGAAAATCATGGCGGGGGTAGACAAGGATTTCGATGGTGATGCCGAGCCGATGCCGAATCTGCGAGTGGGTTTTTTGCCGCAGGAGCCGCAGGTTGATGCCAACAAAACCGTGCGCGAAACGGTGGAAGAAGGTTTGGGTGAAACCGCCGAGGCGAAGAAAAAGCTCGACGAGATTTACGCCGCGTATGCCGAACCCGATGCGGATTTTGACAAACTCGCGGTGGAGCAGGCCAAGTACGAAGCCATCGTCGCGTCGTCCGGCGGCGATTCGGAGCACGAGCTCGACATCGCGGGTGATGCGCTGCGTTTGCCACCGTGGGACGCGAAGATGGGCCCGTTGTCGGGCGGCGAAAAACGCCGCGTAGCGTTGTGCCGTCTGCTGCTGTCCAAGCCCGACATGCTGTTGCTCGACGAGCCGACCAACCATCTGGATGCCGAAAGTGTGGATTGGCTGGAACAGTTTCTCACGCGCTTTCCGGGCACGGTGGTGGCGGTGACGCATGATCGCTACTTTTTGGACAACGCCGCCGAGTGGATACTGGAGCTGGATCGCGGCAGCGGCATTCCGTGGAAGGGCAACTACAGTTCGTGGCTGGATCAAAAGAGCACACGGCTGAAGATTGAAGAGTCCGCCGAATCGGCGCGGCAAAAAGCGCTGAAAAAAGAACTGGAATGGGTGCGGCAGAACCCGAAAGCGCGGCAGGCCAAATCCAAATCGCGTCTGGCGCGCTTTGAAGAACTGTCATCGCATGAGTACCAGAAGCGCAACGAGAC
>CAWUUY010000070.1:0-10144 GCA_963924885.1 uncultured Burkholderiales bacterium
TGGTGCTGAGCTTGCGAAGCCCAACACCAACGCACGTTGCAACACGGGTACCATCGCGGATCGCGAAGATTGCGGTGTTGGGCTTCGCAAGCTTAGCCCATACATGGACGCCTACACTATTTGCTTCACTTCCCCAACTGGGCAATCCCCAACTCCCCCGCCAGCGTATCCAACGCCGCCATCAGGGACGGCGGCATCGGTACGCCGTTTTTCAAACGATCCGCGCGCGCGGTGTGCGAGCCTTCGCCGGGGATGTGAATGCGTTCCACTCCGGGAAGGCGCTCCGAGTTGCGCAGGTCTTTCACCAACGCATCCACGCTCTTTTTAAATTCGGCGACGGGTTGGAACGCTTCGATGTTGATGGCGACAATGCAGTGGCCGGTGTTGGTGGGCGTTACGTCGTCGGCGTTGAAATCCACCACGTCGCGGCCCATCGCGGCGCCATTCAAGGTGCCGGCGAGCAGGCCAAACATCAATGCCAGACCGTAGCCTTTGTAGCCGCCAATCGGCAGCAAAAATCCTTCGTTAGATCGCTTGGGGTCGGTGAGCGGGTTGCCCTGGCGATCCATCATCCAGCCTTCGGGCATCATTTCGCCGCGCTGCGCCTTGGTTTTGACTTTGCCGTAGGCGGCCACGGTGGTGGCCATGTCCAGCACCACCGGCGCCTCACTTTCGCCGGGCATCGCAATCGCAATCGGGTTGGTGGAGAGCAGCATGTCGAGCCCACCCCACGCCGGCAGATGATTGGCGTTGCCCACCGCGAGATACAAGCCGATCATGTTGTCCGCCACCGGCATGCTGGCATACAGCGACGCCGGCCCCGCGTGGTTGCTCCACTTCGCGCCCACCCACGCGACACCCGTGGTCTTGGCTTTTTCAATCGCTTTTTCGGTGGCGTACTTCATCACCAAATGGCCCATGCCGTTGTCGCCGTTCACCAGCGCCATCGCGGCGGCTTCGCGCTCGATGCGGATGTTGGGCTTGACGTTGACAGCCCCCCCTTTGATGCGGCGGATGTATTGCGGCAAACGAAAAATGCCGTGGCCTTCGGAGCCGTTTACATCGGCGCGCGCCATCAGTTGCGCGATGGTTTGCGCTTCGGTTTGGGAAATGCCGACAGTGACAAACGCCGCGGCGATGAAGGTTTCGAGTTGCGCTTGGGTGATGCGTGGCAACGCGGCAGTCGCAGTGGTCATATATTATAAGTATTTTTTTAAACGATTATTTAAGATGCTGATAGACAGTCTCTTCGATTGCGCGCAACACACCCATGCTGGCTTCGTCGTAAAACGGTAGCACCTGCATCATCATCACGGCGGCGATCTGCCGCTTGGGATCGATCCAGAAATGCGTGTTATTGATGCCGCCCCAGCTTAACGAGCCGGGGCTGCGGTACTTCGCGTATTTCGGATCGGCGGTGGTGATCTGAAAACCGAGGCCGAATTTGTCGTGGCCCGCGCCTACTGGAAACGGCCGCGTGCGCGCGGGTTTCGCATCCGGCTGTGTCTGGATGAAAATCTCGCCGATGTGATTTTGCCCAATCAGTTGCACTGACTTTTCGCTCAGAATCTTCGCGCCGTCCAGCGTGCCGCCGTTGAGCAGCATGCGCAAAAACCGTCCGTAATCCTGCGCGGTGGAATACAACCCGCCGTCGCCGCGCACCGGCGTTTCCTGAATCAGTTCGTTCGGCGCTTCGCTCAATTTGCCGTCCTTGCGGCCGTGTACCGTCACCACGCGTGACACCTTCAACTCCGGCACGGCATGGCCGGTATCCGCCATTTTCAGCGGCTCGAAAATCTTGCCACGCAAGTAGGCCTCGAGCTTTTCGCCGGAGACTTTTTCCACCACCCAACCGAGCACGCGCGTGGCGGGGCTGTAGGTCCACTTCGTTCCGGGGTCGTGCAACAGCGGCAACTCCGGTTCGGATTTTTTACTCACCTCCACCAATTTTGCCGTCGTTGGATCGGTAAACGCGTAGCCCAGACCGGCGGTGTTCGCCAGCAGATGGCGTATCGTGATTGGCCGTGTCGCGGGGCGGGTTTCATGGCTGCCGGTGGCGGCACTAAATTTTGCGATCACCGGCCGCTTGTCAAATTCCGGCAAGTATTTCGACACCGGATCATCCAACTGCACCTTGCCGGCATCCACCAGCATCATGATCGCCACCGAGGTCACCGGCTTGGTCATAGAGGCGATGCGAAAGATCGCATCTGGCGGCATCGCCACGTCGCGCGTCACGTCCTGCTCTCCGGCGGCGCCCTGATACAGCACGCCATCGCGACCGACGATCAGCGTCACCACGCCCGGCACATCGCTGCGAGCGGTGGCCGCCGTGGCGGCTTGCGTCAGCGCGGTCTTGCCCGCATCGGTCAACATAGGCGAGGCCGCGTCAGCCTGCGCCATGCAAAGGGCTAATGCCGCCACCGCATTGATATTTTTTATGATGAGATTCCATATTCGCTATTCAATGACCACTTTGTTGTCGCGGATGATTTTGTCCCAGCGCTTCGCCTCGGACTGCACATAGGCGCTGAAAGCGGCGGGCGAGTCGGAGAGCGCCAGCGGTATCAGCCGCTTGGCGAGGAAATCCTTCATTTCCGGGTCGCTTAGTGCCGACACCGTCTCCTTGAAAATGCGGTCAACAACGGCCCGCGGCGTGTTCACCGGCACAAACAGCCCGTTCCAGTTGAGACTGCCGATCCCCGCGAAGCCGGCTTCCGTCAGTGTTTGTACATCCGGCAAGTCGGCGATGCGTTTTTCAGAGGTAACCGCGTAGGCCCGTATCTGCCCGGCGCGGATCGCGCCGATGTTCGACGCCACGTTGGAGTTGGTGATGTGCACGTCGCCGCGCATCAGCGCGGTCAGCGTTTCGCCCGCGCCCTTGGATGGCAGATGCGTCATCTTCAAACCCGCGGCGGCGGTCAACGCCAGCATATCGAGATGCGAATACGAACCCAGCGGCGCCTGATAGTTCAGTTGCCCCGGCCGCTCGCGCACGTACGCCAGCGCCTCCTTGAAGTTGGCCGGCATTTTCGGCCCGCCGAGAATCACATTCGGAATCGACGCCAGCAGGGTGATCGGCGCGAGATCACGCGTCGCGTTCACCTTGATCTTTTTGAACAGCAGATGATTGATTGAGTTGGTGGAAATATTGCCGACGAGGATGGTGTGGCCGTCAGGCTGCGCGGTGGCGACAATTTCCACCGCGATATTGCCTGCCGCGCCGGAACGGTTATCGACCACGACTTGCTGACCCAAGCGCTCACCGAGTTTGGGTGCGAGTATGCGGCCCACGATATCGGTGGCGCCGCCGGGGGCGAAAGGCACCACCAGACGAATGGGGCGCGAGGGGTACGCTTGCGCAAACACGTTACCCGCCAGCAACGCACTCACGATTGCCATCAACCGGATTGGATATCTCATCAGTCAGCCTCCCGATGCACTACGCTCGCCTCACGAACCCGAATGTTCCTCCAACTCCACCAGCGCACCCAAAAAATCCTTGGGATGCACAAACGCAATGCGCTCGCCATGCACATTGTATTGCGGTTTCACGTCGCCGAGCACCTGCGCGCCCTTGGTCGTGAGTTCCGCGCGCGTCGCATCCACGTTATCCACGCCCACGCAAAAATGGTGAATGCCGCCCTTGGGATTGCGCTCCAGAAATTTCGCCACCGGCGAATCAGGGCGCGAGGGCTCCATCAGCTCTATCTTGGCGTTGCCGAGATCAACATACGCCATGCGCACGCCTTGCTGCTCGTTGACACTGATCTCGCCGATTTGCAAACCGTAAAGTTCGGCGATGCGCTTGGCGGCGGCTTCGAGGCTGGGGACTACGATGGAAACGTGAGAAAGTCCGGTGATCATTTTCAACCCTGCTAAGGAAGCGAGAAGATATTAGTTGTACGTGCTGCGATACTTTCAAATAATTTCTATTCAGAGAATTGGCTTAGATCGTTACATTTCGTTCAAGTTATTTTGGCTCGACGCCTAACGGTGTATTGATGAACACGAACCTCCCTACCCTGTCGTTCCCGCGTAGGCGGGAATCCATAAAACAGTGCCACTTGAGGCGGGTTATGTATTCCCGCCTAAGCGGGAATGACAACAGTGAGCTTATTCGTGGCTCAAATAATCTTCTGCGCCCGCAACTCCGCAATGTGTTCCGCCGACAATCCCAACTCATCACCCAGCACCTGCTCGTTATGCTGGCCCAGCGTGGGCGGCGCGCGGCGTATCGATGGCGGTGTGTCACTGAAGCGAAACGGCATGCCCAGCACTTTGACATCGCCCGCGGTCGGGTGTTTGACCGTACGCACCATCTCGCGCGCCTGTGTATGCGGGGCGGCCAGTGCCTGCGCCACGCTGTTGATGCATCCGCACGGAATACCCGCTTCGGTCAACCTGGAGATCAGCGATTCGGCGTCCATCGATTTCAGCGCGTCGATAATCAGGGCATCGATGGCGTCGCGATTGCCCACGCGATCCTGATTGCGCACAAAGCGCGTGTCAGTCGCCCACTCGGCATGGCCCAGCGCCGCCGCGAATTTGGCGAACTGCCCGTCGTTGCCCACCGCCACCGCGATCATGCCGTCTTTCACCGGATAAGCGGTGTAGGGCACGATGTTCGGGTGGCCATTGCCAAAGCGTCGCGCATCCTTGCCCGACACCAGATGGTTCGACGCCACGTTCGCCAGCATGAACAAACCGGACTCGTAGAGCGACACCTCGACATGCTGCCCGCGCCCGGTGCGATGCCGTGCGTTGAGCGCCGCCAAGATGGCGTTGCACGCCAGCAAACCAGTGGTGATATCGACAATAGCCACGCCGTACTTCATCGGATCGCCATCGGTTTCGCCGGTAATGCTCATCAGGCCCGACTCCGCCTGCAAAATAAAATCGTAGCCCGGCAACCCACCCTTGGGGCCGCTGGTGCCATAGCCAGTAATCGAACAGCGGATCACGCGCGGCGCATTCTGTTCCAGCCACTCGTTGGTGAAGCCCCATTTCTCCAACGTACCGGCCTTGAAGTTTTCCACCAGCACATCGCACTGCTGGATGAGCTTCGCCAGAATGTCCTGCCCGGCCTTGGCCGCCATGTTCAGCGTGATCGAGCGTTTGTTGCGGTTGATACCGAGAAAATACGCCGACTCGCCATTCGCCGCATTTCCAGCAAAGGGCGGGCCCCACGAGCGCGTGTCATCCCCCGCGCCGGGCGGCTCGACCTTGATGACCTCCGCGCCCATGTCGCCCAGCGTCTGCGCGCACAAGGGGCCGGCAAGGATGCGGGTGAGGTCGAGGACTTTGGTGCCGGTGAGGGCGCCTTGTTGGGGATCGGTCATCAGAAAATCAGGGCCTCTCAATTTGAGCCGCGCTATAGCGGCCTGGAGACAAACTCCCCCCCCTTCAAGGGGGAGGCTGAGAGGGGGACAGGGTAATTTCGTCACCCCATCCCCACCTAGCCCTCCCCTTGAAGGGGAGGGCATATCCGTGAAATTACTTCTTTTTACGCATGCTAGGCGGCGCATTCAAATCGCGCGCATTGCCATCGAGGTAACTCTCCAGCATTTTCTTGTCACGCATCCGGAATTTCTGGAAGTTCGGTTTGCGTTTTTCGAGGAAGGCGTTCATGCCTTCGGCGGCTTCTTCCGAACCCCATACGTGCGCCAGCAGTTCCATGCCCTGCTGCCACGAGGCATACAACAAGTCAGATTCAAAGTTGAGCGACTTTTTGGTCATGCGGATGGTCAGCGCGCTGTGGCCCTTCATGGTTTCGCACCACTTCAACGTCTCGGCGCGCAGATCTTTTTGCGGCACGCATTTGTTGATAAGGCCGACTTCCGCCGCTTCTTTGGCGCCGAAACGCCGGGCGCAGAAAATCATTTCGCGGGCGAGACGCTCGCCGATAATGCGCGGAATATATTGCGTGGCGCCCACGGTGGGGCACGCGCCCACTTTGGCGCCGGTTTGGCCGAGCACAGCGTTTTCAGAGGCAATCGCCAGGTCGCACCAGAGTGCCAGTTCGTGGCCGCCACCCATGCACCAGCCGTTAATCATGGCGATCACCGGAATCGGCAGGCCGCGGATGGTCATCGCCAACCCCAGCATGCGGTCGTTCCACATGTAGGCGTTGTTGAAGTTCAGCCGCTTCATGGCGTAGAAATCGCCGCCCGCCGAGAACGACTGGTTGCCCGCGCCGGTCACCACCGCGCACACAATCGACGGGTCTTCGCGCGTGGATTTCAGCGCGTCGATCATTTCATCAAGAGATTGCTCGCGAAAGCAGTTCAGCACGCGCGGCCGGTTGATGGTGATCCAGGCCACCTGATCCTTCACCTCATACAGAATATCGGTGTATTTCTTTGTTGCCGTTTTTTTCTTGGTAGCAGCCATGGCCTTACTCCCTCGGGTGAAATAAAAAATGAACGCGGATTTTAGCAGAACAACGCGCGATGATTGACAATGCCCGCGGCGGTAACTATCGTGTTTCACCTTCGCTCGCCAACATTCGTATCCATCCAAAGGCACCATGCGCCGTATATTGAACCTTGCCGGTCTGGCCTGCCTGTCTTTTGCCGGCATGGCCGCCGCACAGACGTACCCCGCCAAGCTGGTGCGGGTGATCGTGCCCTTTGTGCCCGGCGGGCCCACCGATGTGCAAGGGCGCTGGGCCGCGCAGCAACTCACCACCGCGCTGGGCCAAAACTTCATAGTCGAAAATCGGGGTGGTGGCGGCGGCGTGCCGGGCACCGAGGCCGTGGTGCGCGCCGCGCCCGACGGCTACACGCTGCTCGCCGGCAACCCCGGCCCGCTCACCGTGTCGCCCAGCGTCAACGCGAAGATGCCCTACGAAACCCTGCGCGATCTCGCGCCGATATTTTTAATCGCGCGCACCGCCAGTTGTTTGTGCATCCACCCTAGCTTGCCGGCGAAGGGCGTGAAGGATTTTGTCGCGCTGGCGAAGGCGCAGCCCGGCAAAATCAATTACGGCTCGCCGGGCGTGGGCACCGTCGGCCACTTTGCCACGGAGTTGTTTGCCACCCAGGCGGGCATCAAATTGAATCACGTGCCGTATAAAGGGGCGGCACAATACACGGTTGATCTGCTCGCCGGCCACATTGAAATCGCGATCATTCAATTCGCCGGTTGCGCACCACTGTTGCAAAGCAATCGGCTGCGCGCGATCGGTGCAACCTCCGAAAAACGCTCGCCGCTATTGCCGAATCTGCCGACGGTAGCGGAACAGGGCCTCACGGGTTTTGTCAGCTACAACTGGAACGGCATGCTCGCGCCGGCGAAAACACCGCGCGAGATCCTCACACGCATACACGATGTGCTGGCCAAACAACTGGCCCTGCCGGAGCACCGTGACACCTTCGTCAGCCAAGGCCACGAAGTCAGCGGCCTCGGCCCCGATGACTACGCGAAGTTCATCCGCAACGAAACCGACAAGTGGGCGCAAGTGGCGAAAGCCGCTGGGATACAACGCCAATGAGAAAATCAGTAAGTATTTGTTTTTAAAAAGTTTTTATAAACCGTAAGGGAGCATCATGGCCACCAAAGAACCGCCGTATTTCATGTATTTCCCCGGCAACTATCGTTGGTCCGCAGCCTTTATCAACATGATGGGCTCCGCCACCTACGGCGGCTCGGACATCGGCGAGTTGCACAAGATCGGCACGCTGTTAAAAGGCGCGGCGCCTGAGGACGACGATGCATGGTTTGACGCCTGCGCCAAAGTTGCCGACGGCGTGCGCGCGCATGCCGAGACATTCGAGGCCGGGGGGCACCGTGTCTCCGCTGCCGCAGCTTACTTGCGCGCGTGCAACTATTACCAGATGGCCGAGCGCTTTCGTACGCCCAAGGACGCCAAGGCGTTGGCCGCATTCAAAACCGGCGTCGATTGTTTTCAAAAGCACGCCAAACTCTCCGATATCAAAATCGAAGTAGTGGAAGTGCCGATGGGCAAGGAAAGCCTGCCCGGCTACTTTGTGCCCGCGCAAAACCCCAAAAACAAACGCGCGCCGTGCGTGGTGTTTTTCGACGGCCTCGATGTAACCAAGGAAATCCAGTTTGTGCGCGGCGTCACCGATCTCATCAAGCGCGGCATTTCGTGCCTGGTAATGGACGGCCCCGGCACTGGCGAGGCGATCCGTTTTCGCGGCAACGTGCTGCGCCACGACTATGAAGTCGCGGGCAGCGCGTGTATGGACTGGCTGGAAAAACGCGATGACGTGAACGCCAAAAAAGTCGGCGTGGTCGCCATCAGTCTCGGCGGCTACTACGCGCCGCGGATCGCCTCGATGGAGCCGCGCTTTGCCGCGTGCATCGCGTGGGGCGCGATCTGGGATTATTACGGCACCTGGAAAAAACGCATCGACGCCAAGTTTAAAACGTCGTTGTCGGTGCCGGGCCATCACATCACCTGGATCCTCGGCGTGAACACGCTCGACGAGGCGCTGAAGAAACTCGAACCGTATCAGTTGGATGGCGTCGTACAGAAAATGCGCTGCCCGTTCCTGATCGTGCACGGCGCGGAGGATGAACAAATCTCGCTGGCGGACGCACAGGCGCTTTACAACGCCAGCGGCTCGACGGATAAGACGCTGCGCGTATTCACGGCGGAGGAAGGCGGCTCGCAGCACTGCCAGCGCGATTACCTCACGTTGGGCGTGGCAACCATGTGGAACTGGTTTGATGAGAAGCTGAATCGATAACGGTAGCACAGGCGGGAATCCACCACACACTTTACGTCGGCAATGATAGGAGAACGCAATGCGAATTCGCTGGGTTGCCTCTGTAATTGCCGCCGGTGTGTGCGTGGCCCACGCGCAAGAATATCCGGCCAAACCGATCCGCTACATCGTGCCGTTCGGCGCGGGCGGCCCCACTGACACGCAGGCGCGCTGGGCGGCGCAAAAGTTGAATGCCGCCTTCGGCCAAACCGTGATTGTCGATAACCGGCCGGCGGCGGGCGGGGTGCCGGGCACTGCCGCCGTAGCCAAAAGCCCGCCTGACGGCTACACCCTGCTCGCCGGCAATCCGGGGCCGCTGACGGTAGCGCCCGCCATCGCCAACAATCTGCCGTACGACACGCTGCGTGATTTCACGCCGGTAATTTTGATCGCCAAAAGCGCCAGCACGCTGGTGATACATCCGGCGATCCCGGCGAAAAACCTCAAGGAATTTATCGCGCTCGCCAAGGCGCGGCCCGGCCGGCTGAACTACGGCACGCCCGGTGTCGGCACCGTCGGGCATCTGTCCACCGAATCATTCGCGCATCGCACGGGTATCAGCGTGGTGCATGTGCCGTACAAGGGCGGCGTCAACCAATACACCATTGAGCTGATGTCCGGCTATATCGATTTTGCGTCGTTGCAGATTTTCAACGTTGCGCCCTACGTGAAGCAAGGCAAGCTGCGCGCGCTGGGCGTGACCTCGCGCACGCGCTCGCCGGTAATGCCCGATGTGGCGACGATGCACGAACAAGGCCTCACCGATTTCGAGAACTACAACTGGAACGCCGTGCTGATGCCGCCCAAAACGCCCGCCGCCATGGGGAGTAAAATCCAGGGCGTGCTGGCGGCGGGCATCCGCGAAAGCCGCGAGATGTTTGTCAGCCAGGGGCAGGAACCCGGCGGCGAAAGCGGCGAGCAGTTGACGGCGTTCATCCGCTCGGAAATGGAGCGTTACGAAAAAGTCGCGCGGGCGGCGAATATTCCGCGCCAGTAAGTCACGCGCAAGCCTGATGGCTGCGTGCCATCACAAACTACGCTCGATCATCTCGCGCAGTTCCGCCGTCACGACAGGCTCGATGCCGAACCACAGCTTCCACGCCGGCCTTCCCTGATGCAACAGCATGCCCAGCCCGTTCGCGGTAAGGTTGCCACGAACACGTGCCGCCTCGAGTAACGGCGTTTCCAGCGGAATGTAGATGATGTCGGCCACCAATGCGGTTTGAGGCAGTGCGTCGAGGCAGATATCAAGCGCGGGCTGGCCGGCCATGCCGAGGCTGGTGGTGTTGACCATCATCGCGGCGCCATTGAGCGCGTCGTGGCGTTGTTCCCATGGCAACGCTTTTAGCGGCGCGCCGAAATCGGCGGCGAGTGTTTGCGCGCGCTCGAATGAACGGTTGATGACGCGT
>CAWUUY010000071.1:0-5504 GCA_963924885.1 uncultured Burkholderiales bacterium
GGTGGCGCGCAATAAGGATGTGTTCTTCGAGGATTGCGATGTGATTTCGCTGCACATGCGGTTGGTGGAGGCCACGCGCGGCATCGTCAAAGCGGCCGATCTCGCACGCATGAAGCCGACGGCGTTGATCGTCAACACCAGCCGCGCGCCGCTGATTGAAAACGGCGCGCTGGAAGCCGCGTTAAAGCTGGGGCAGCCCGGCATGGCGGCGGTGGATGTGTTTGAATCGGAGCCGGTGGTCAATGCCACGCATCCGTTGATTGCGCTGGATAACGCGGTTTGCACTCCGCACATTGGTTATGTGGAGCAGGCGGGGTATGAGAGCCAGTTTGCGAGTTCTTTTGGGCAGATCATTGCTTATCTGGAGGACAAGCCGGTGAATATGATTAACCCGGAGGCGCTGGCGAACGCTCGTCAGTGATTTGACTGTAGTGCTGTGTGAGAGTGTTATAGGTTCCCGCCTGCGCAGGAAAGACAGTTTTTGAAGTTGTCGAGAGGGGTGCCACTTGAAATATTTTATTACCGCCGTAGTGTCAGCGTCATTGCTCAACACGGCGTTTGCCCAAGGTGTCAAACCCGACGCCGCGCCCAACTACCCCAGCAAGCCCGTGCGCTGGGTGGTGCCGTTCACTCCCGGCGCATCGAACGACATCATTGGCCGGTTGATCGCCACCAAGCTGACCGAAACATTCGGTCAGCAATTCGTGGTGGATAACCGCGGTGGGGCGGGCGGGCTGATCGGCGGTGAGACGGTGGCGCGGGCGCTGCCCGATGGTTACACGCTGATACTGGCCAATCCAGGGCCGAGTATCAATGCGCCGTTGATGGTGAAAAACGCGCCGTACAAGCCGGATGATTTTCTAAGTGTGGTTTACATTGGTTATGCGCCGCTGATTCTGCTGACCAACATGAATTTTCCGCCGCGCAACCCGAAGGAGCTGATCGACTACGCCAAAGCCAATCCGGGCAAGGTGACGTGGGGTTCGTCGGGCATCGGCAGCAGTTTGCATATCGGGCTGGCGGTGTTGCAGGGCGCCACCGGCGTGCAGATGACGCACATACCCTACAAGGGCACGGCGCCGTTGCTGACAGACTTGGTGGGCGGGCAGTTGCAAGGGACGCACACCACCACGGTGAGTGGCGAGACGATGATTAAAGCCAAGCGCGTGCGCGTGCTGGGCATCGCCAGCCCTAAGCGTTCAGCCTTGCTGCCCGATGTGCCGACGCTGGCGGAAAGCGGCTTTAAGGATGCGGAGTCGCTGGTGTGGTTCGGCATGGCCGCGCCGCTGAAAACGCCGAAGCCGATTATCGACAAATTGAATCGTGAGGTGAATCGAATACTCACGCTGACGGATGTAAAGGCGCGGCTCGATCAGTTGGGGCTTGAAGTACAGGGCGGCACGCCGGAGTTCATGGATAATTTCGTGCGTGGCGAAACGGCGAAATTAAACAAACTAATAAGTGCCGGGCTGCTCAAGGCGGAGTAGCTGGGTTCGCGTAGAATGCGCGACGTTCGTATTCAACAGAAAGTCACGAGGAAATAATTATGTTTAAAAACAAATACTTACAATATTCCGTCGGTGCGGCATTGATGGCAATGAGCGGTGTTGCCTCGGCGCAGGCCACTTATCCGACCAAACCGATACGCCTGATCGTCGCGTTTCCGGCGGGCGGTTCGACCGATATCGTCGCGCGGCTGGTCGGCCAGCGCCTAGGCGAAAAACTCGGACAGCAAATCGTCATCGATAACCGCGGCGGCGCGGGGGGCACCATCGGCACCGAGATCGCGGCGCGTGCGGCAACAGACGGCTATACGCTGACCATGGGCACCACCAGCACGCACGTGATCGCGGTCGGCGCGTATAAAGCGCTGCGCTACGACCCGATCAAGGATTTCGAGCCGATCACGCTGGTGGCCTCGACGCCCTATCTGTTGGTGGTAAATCCGGCGGTGAAAGCCAATTCGCTGAAGGAATTTATCGCGCTCGCCAAATCGCAGCCCGGCAAAATGAATTACGCCTCGGCGGGCACCGGCACTACCACGCAGTTGGCGATGGAAATGCTCAAAATGGCGGCGGGCATCGACGTGGTGCATGTGCCCTTCGGCGGCAACGGCCCGGCAGGCGTAGCGACCATCGGCGGCCAGGTGCAGGCGCTGTTCGGCAGCATGCCGGCGGTGTTGCCGCAGGCCAGAGCAGGGCGGATGCGTCCGCTGGCGGTAGGCAGCAGCAAGCGTTCTCCCGCGCTGCCGGATGTGCCAACGGTGGCTGAATCGTACCCGGGATTCGAGGTGTCGCTGTGGCTGGGCTTTTTTGCGCCCAAGGGCGTGCCCGCGCCGATACTCAAGCGCTTGAACAGCGAGTTGCTGGCGATCGCAAAATCGCCCGACATGAAAGAGAAATTCGAGAGCAACGGCGCCGATCCGCTGTGGAGCAATTCGCCCGCGGAATTGAGCAAGCTGGTGACCAGTGAAATTGAAAAATACAACAAGGTGATCAAGGCGGCGGGCATTGTTCCTCAATAAGGATTCTGCAATTCGGCGTCTGGTCTGCGTCGTCGGCTGTTGTGCGTACGCGGGCGTTGTCGGTGCGCAAACCTATCCGGCGAAACCCATTAAGCTGATCGTGCCGTTCGCGCCCGGTGGGCCGAACGATTTGCTGGCGCGTTTGGTGGGGCAAAAAATCACCGAGCAGATGAAGCAGGCGGTCATCATCGAGAATCGCGGCGGCGCGGGCGGCACCGTGGGGCTGGATGCGGCGGCGAAATCACCCGGTGACGGTTACACGCTGGCGATGGGCGGCTCCAGCAATATGGCGGTGGCGCCGAGTTTGTATGCGAAGCTGCCGTACGATTCCCTGCGCGATTTCACCCCGTTGATTAACGTCGCGCACGTGCCCTACGCCGTGGCGGTGAACCCAACCGTGCCGGCGAAAACCGTCAAGGAGTTGATCGCCGCCGCGCGCGCCCAGGGGCTGGCGTATGGCTCGTCGGGAACCGGCAGCATGTCGAGCCTGGCCGCCGAGTTGTTTAAATCGATGTCCAAGGCTGACATCGTGCATGTGCCTTACAAAGGCACCGCGCCCGCATTGACCGACGTGATGAGCGGGCAGATCGACATGATGTTTGCCGACCTGGCATTGATACAGCCGCATATCGCCACCGGCAGACTGCGTGCGCTGGCGTTATGCGGATCAAAGCGCATGGCGAACCTGCCGGCGATTCCGACCATTGCCGAATCGGGCCTGAAAGACTATGTCATCGAGCCGTGGTTCGGCGTTGTGGGGCCGGCGCAGGTGCCGCGTGATATCGTCGCGCGCCTGAATCAGGTGATCGGCGCGGGATTGAAGTCACCGGACGTTCAGCAGCGGTTGAGCGGTTTGGGCTATGAAGCCATCGGCGGCAGCGCCGAACAGTTCGCGGCGACCATTAAATCGGATATCGCGGCCTACGCAAAAATCATCAAGACGGCGGGGATCAAGGCGGATTTGTAGCCGTTCCGTTCATTGCCGTGCCACCCTCGCACCGGCGATGCGCCCGGTTACAAAACACTCCGCGATATTGCCGCCGGATAAATACAAATGCCCGAATGCGCTGCCGAGTTCACCGGCGGCGTACAGCCGCGGAATCGGCGCGCCATAGGCGTCGATGATGCGCGATTGCGCATCATGCACCGGGCCGCCTTGCGTGTTGGATAACGTGGCCCACACCGGCGCGCCATAGAACGGCGGCTTGGCAATCGGCATCATGCTGCCGCCGGGGCGGCCGAAGTCGGCGTCTTCGCCACGCGCGCAGTGCTCGTTCCAGCGCGTCACGCTGGCTTTCACTGAGGCGGGATCAACACCGAGTTTTTGCGCCAGTGCGTCCAGTGTGTCGGCCTGTGTGAGGATGCCGTTGTCGACTTCCTTGAGATTGTCATCGCTCCAGTCGTAGCGCACGCCTTCGTCGTTGGAGGTGGCCTTGCCCAGCGGGTACATGCGGAGGCCTTCGTCATCGCAGATCATCAGCGCCGGATTCCGCGGCGCGGTTTGGGTCTCCGGATCGAAATACTGCATCGGGCGCACGCCGGTATCCTGCGTATACGGCTGATATTCGGACATGAAGCGTTGGCCGCGCTGATCGAGCAGTATCCACGCCATCTTGAGTCTGACGCGCTGCTTTTCGCTGGGAAACCAGTCGGGAAAACGCTTCAATCGAATCGCGTACGGATAAGCTGGATCGCTGTGGCGAAAGCCATACGCACCGTGGATCATCCACATATGCCACAGCGCCGCGCCGAGATCCTGCGCCATGCGAATGCCGTCGCCGGTGTTGGTGCGCGCGGCGGCATTTAATACCGGATTGCCTTCGAGAAACTGCTGCTTGAGCGCGGGGCTGCCCTCGAAACCGCCGCAGGCGAGTACCACGCCGCGCTTGGCGCGGATGCTGCGCTCGACACCGTGTGCCAGCACGCGCATGCCCAACACCTCGCGCGTCGCTGGATCCGATATCAAGCGCAACGCCGGCGTGCCGAGGCGCACCTCGATGCCGCGTTTCACCACGTTGTCGTGGACCACTTTGAACAGCTTCGGCCCGTTCGGCGCGCCGTTGGCCCACGGGTAGGTTTGCTTCGCGTCGAAGCCCGGCACGTCGATCACCGAAGTGTGATAAAACGCCTCGGTACCGGGTAGCGGGTAGTTGGCGCTGAGGCGGCGCCGATAGTTGTCGCCGGAGGCTTTGTCGGCGGCCTCGCGCTGTGCGTTTTCCTCGATCGAACTTTGCACTTGCGCATTGTTTACCCGCGCGAGTTCCCGTACATAGGTTTCCATTTCGCACATGCCGTCAGCCAGCGCGCGGTTGACATCATCGGGGGTGCGCCCGCCGTTGGTGGCCTTAAGATAGGCGAACGCGCCGTCGCGGTCACGCGCGCTGCGCACCGCGCCATACGAGCAAATTGACAGCCCGCCGGGCACGCTGGATTTTTCGATCACGAGTGTATTTGCGCCGTGATCCGCGGCGGTGATGGCGGAGACCGCGCCGCCGTGGCCGAAGCCGGCCACGACGACATCAAAGGTTTCGTCAAAGTACATATTTAAATTAGCTCAAAAAAACAGATAGCTATAAAGATATCACCGAACTGCCCGTCGGTTGAAAAATCATCACGCCGCCGAGTGACCGATCGAGGTTTACCAGTATCCGCTCATCCAGGCGGCTGCCGTTGACCACGGTACGTGTTGCCGCCATGTCGTCGCTATCAATCACGCACGCGGCGATCCACGGCAGCGCGGGCGCGGTAACCCCAAGCGTTTTTTGAAGCGTGCCGGGATCGACGAATAGCAAGTAGCCGCGCGCGGTGTCCAAACGCCAAGCACCGCCAATAGGCTGTACATATAAACCTGTAAATCGCGCGTAACGGTCCGCAGCCTCGGCTGGATCGGCCACGCATATCACCACACCGGCCAGCCCCACGGCGTGGTTGGCATGGGTAAGCCAGCGCGGTTGCCATACCACGTCGCGCGTGTGGTGTT
>CAWUUY010000072.1:0-14067 GCA_963924885.1 uncultured Burkholderiales bacterium
ATGACAGCGGAAGTGTAAGCCACTGTCAACAATTCTTTAGTGGCCGTCGGGAATACCGCACCCGTCGCACTAGTCACCCTTGAGTCCTCATCACACTCCGTGGTAACACCAGCCTTGCTTTGGAAACACTCCGCTATGGCCGTTTTGAACGAGTGTATCTGGGAAATATTGTCCTGCCACTTCGAGCGCGTGATGTAATCCTGATACTGCGGAATGGCGATAGCCGCCAGAATACCGATAATCGCGACCACGATCATCAGTTCGATCAGGGTAAAACCTTTTTGCATACGTTTCATTGAAAGATCTCCTTTGGGTTGAGCAGGGAAACAACAAATAGGTACTGGCGCCGGATGCCATCTATGCAATTTCAATGCCAGATCACAATTACACCCTCCATAAATTTAATTGTTGTTTAAAAACAAAAACTTAAAAATATATTGGTGACGCATATCACCTTTCGTCGCAGCACGGACTCTAAAGCTAACTTACTGATAACTTACGACTTTAACTCACCTAGCAATAACATTCTACTGACAATTTACGTCACCCACTGACAAATTTTATCACTTCACCCGTCGCCTCATGCATCCGGCCGCGACACATAACCCGGTATCTTGCTCAGATCCACCGCGTCAATCTGCTCGGGCGACATGAACTGTTTGGCGTAGGTTTCGTACACCTTTTCCCACATGAATACGTCGAACAAGTCGGGGTCAACATGCTGCTCCAGCTTCATTTTGCCGAGGATGGTGAGCGATTCGGTGAGCGTCTTGCCCTTTTTATACGGCCGGTCTTTGGCGGTCAGCGCCTCGAAAATATCGGCGATGCCCATGCAGCGCGCCTGCACCGACATCTGCTCGCGCGTGAGCCCGCGCGGATACCCCTTGCCGTCCATGCGTTCGTGGTGGCCACCGGCGTATTCGGACACCTTGGTCAGGTGCTTGGGCCACGGCAACGCATCAAGCATTTCGATGGTGAGGTCTATGTGATGATTGATGACCGTGCGCTCTTCGGCGGTCAGGGTACCGGCACGTATGCTCAGGTTCTTGACTTCATCTTCGGACAGGAAATCGCATTCCTCGCCCGACGGATCAGTCCAGCGGTATTTGGTTGAGATTTGCTTCACGCGTTCGACGTCTTCGTCGCGCATGAACTCGCCGCCGACGTTGGTGTGCCTGAGAAACGCGCGATCTTCGTCAATGCCCTTGAACTTCGCCGCGAGTTCAGCTTCGCTCACGGCGGCGCCGGAGCGCAGTACCGCGATCTGCAGGTCGCGCTTGACGACTTCAAAGCGGGTATCGATCAACGCCACGCGATCAAATATCGTCTCCAGCTTGGTCGCCTTGTCCACCACATGCACGGGCGTGGTGATTTTGCCGCAATCGTGCAGCAAGCCGGCGATGCGCAACTCATAGCGGTCGCGCTCGCTCATCGAGAAATGCTTAAGCGGGCCCGCCGTTGTTTTGTTAACCGCGTCGGCCAGCATCATGGTGAGTTCGGGAACGCGCTCGCAATGCCCACCGGTGTAGGGTGATTTGTCGTCGATGGCGGCATTGATCAGGCTGATGAACGACTCGAACAGGTTTTCGAGATGATTGATCAGCATCCGGTTGGTCAGTGCTATCGCTGCCTGCGACGCCAGCGACTCCGCGAGCCGTTGATCTGCATCGGAAAACGGCCGCACAGCGCCGGAAACGCTGTCCTTGGCATTGATTAACTGCAATACGCCGATAATTTCGTTTTCATGGTTCTTCATTGGCACGGTCAGGAACGACTGCGAGCGATAACCGGTCTTTTTGTCGAAATTCCTGGTGCCCGTGAAATCGAAGCCCTTCTCGGTGTACGCATCGGCAATGTTCACCGATTTGTCGTTATGCACCGCCCACGTCGCGACCGTCGACAGGTTTTTCCCGCCATCATCTCCGAACAATTGAATCGGGTAAAACGGGATTTCAACACCTGTCGTTCCGCCCATGGCAATGCCGAGCGTATCGTTTCGCACAATCTCGAACTTCAATGCCTGCGTATCGGTCATGCGATAGAGCGTGCCGCCGTCCGCATGGGTGACATCCTTCGCCGCGAGCAATATGGCTTCGAGCAGCTTGTTGATATCGCGTTCGCGCGAAAGCGCCACGCCGATGCCCAACAGTTGCTCGAAACGGTCGGTGAGATCCAGTGAATTGGGCAACAAACCTCTCTGATTCATGGCAACCCTGGCGACCCTATTTGATACACACCGCGCGCACCTGCAGCATGTCGGTGACGCCCTGAAGCACCTTCTCGATACCGTCCTGTTTCAGGGTGCGCATGCCCTCTTCCAGCGCGGTCGCAAACATCGTGGCGACTCGGGCATGTTCCTGAATATCTTTTTTGATGCGGTCGGTTCCGATCAGCAGTTCGTGCAAGCCCAAGCGCCCCTTGTAACCCGTGCCGCCACAGGTATCGCAACCCTTGGCCGTATGAATGACCAGCTCACCTTTGTCATTGCCGAATTCCTTGGTCCAGAATTCCAGCAGCTTGGCGCGCTCGCCCTGCGGGTCTTTTTTCCACGGCTCGGTGGCCAGCAGCTCCTGCGAATATTCCTCGGCCAGCAGGCGTATTTCCTCTTCGGTAGCCGGATGCGACTCTTTGCATTTGCCGCAGAGCCGCTTTGCCAAACGTTGCGCCAGGATACCCAGCAGCGCATCGGCGAAGTTGAACGGGTCCATGCCCATGTCGAGCAAACGGACGATCGATTCCGGCGCGCTGTTGGTGTGCAGGGTGGCGAACACCAAGTGACCGGTCAGCGACGCTTCAATACCGGTGGACACGGTTTCCTTGTCGCGCATCTCGCCGACCATGATGATGTCCGGGTCGGCGCGCAGGAAAGCCTTCATCACCATGGAAAACTCAAGCCCGGCTTTTTTATTGATCTGTACCTGGCGCAAGCCTTTTTGCGTAATCTCAACCGGGTCCTCCGCCGTCCAGATTTTGGTGTCCGGCTTGTTGAGGTAGCCCAGCACCGAGTGCAGCGTAGTGGTTTTGCCCGAACCGGTGGGGCCGCAAACGAAAAACAGCCCATAAGGTTTCTCAATCGCGCCTTTGCACAACTGCTGATTGCGCTTGGACAGTCCCAGCTTGTCCAGCGGAATCGGCTCACCTGCGGCAAGAATACGCATCACGATGTCTTCGACACCGCCGGCCGTTGGAATAGTCGCTACCCGCAATTCGATGTCAAGCGGTCCGAACTTCTTGAACTTGATCTTGCCGTCCTGCGGCTTGCGCCGCTCCGAGATATCCAGATCGCACATGATCTTCAGGCGCGCGACCAGTGCGTTGCGATAGCTCGCAGGCACCTGAATGTAGGGCACCAGCGAGCCATCTTTGCGAAAGCGGATTTCTGTCTTCGCCTTGCCCGGATAGGGTTCGATGTGTATGTCCGACGCTCCCTGCTGGTAAGCATCGATAATCACCTTGTTGACCAGCTTGACCAGTTCGTTGTCACTGGCAGCCGAGGCGATATCGTCGCCGCCCGCCTCCCCGCTATCACCGTCCTCGTCTAGGCCGCCGAGCAGGTCATCAATGCTGCCCGAATCCTCCAGACCTGCATTGCCGCCAAACATCTGATCAAGCGTGGAAACAAATTCCTTCTGCGTGGATACCCGGTAGACGATCTTGTTCTTTGAATAGACGTTGTTGACCATGCGCGAAGCGCGCGTCTTCTCCGGATCCAGCGTCATGACGACGATGCCTTGCGGACTGTCCTCCAGCGGAATCCATTGATTGCCCTTACAAAACTCCTTGCTCATGTTTTTCAGCATATCTGGCGGCTTGATGCGATCCTGCTTGAACGATTCATACGGCACGCCAAAAAAGGCGGCAAGCGCATCGCCCAGCGCAGGCACCTTGACCTGGAATTCATCCACCAGCACCGTTTCGAGATCAAGATTCTTGCGCCGTGCGGAACGTTGCGCCAGTTCAAGTTCTTCCGCCGATATGACAGCATTGGTCACCAGCGCTTCGTACTTGCTCCGCACCTGCATGCCGGGTCCCTGACGCTGACGAAATGCGATAGATAGGGTCTCGCATAAGTCCAGCACGCCCACTTCCATGTATTGCGGAAACGGCTGACCTGTCTGGGTATTGATGATCTGAATAACGCCGATC
Source organism: uncultured Burkholderiales bacterium (assembly GCA_963924885.1). Lineage (GTDB taxonomy): Bacteria > Pseudomonadota > Gammaproteobacteria > Burkholderiales > SG8-41 > UBA5216. The sequence continues at coordinate 4,147 of CAWUUY010000072.1, forward strand.
AGATCCTTGGTTTTGACCTCCACGATAGGCGCCACCAGCAACTGCTTGGTGCGGTAGCCGGTCTTCGCATCCACTGCCTTCAAAAAATTGAGCTGCTGACTGAGCGTTTTCAGTTCGGCCTCGTCATACACGTCGCGAATATTGATGACGCGCTTGTTGACGGCAACGAAGCCCGCGATGGACTGTTCGTTGATCGGTAGCTTGATGTCCTTGAACGAGTGCAGACCCGTCTTGACCTTGGAAATGATCGAACCCTTGTCTTCGCGGGTCATATAGATGGTCAGCCTGTCCGCAAAAAACAATCCGCAAAGCTCGACCGAAAGATCCGTGATGATCTCATCGATATTTTTGGACGCGTGAATCTTGTTGGTGACGACCAGCAACCGCTGCTGGAATCCCAGCTTTTCGGCCATCGGATCCTGCGCCTCGGGTTTCGCCTGGAGCACTGAACTCATGTCAAACCTCTACTGTAATCAACACTAACTTGACGTACAAAATGATTCATGGCTAAAACTCGAAAATCTGCTGGTGTTGCAACATCCTTGGATCCCATCGCATGGCGCCTTCCGAAATCTCGCGCATGATCATATCGCCTTCACCCGGCTTTAAATGCGTGATAAAAATCTCCGCGCGTTGCGTAAGCTGGTCGAGTTGGCCGCTGAGTAGGCTGGGACAAAGATGTTTAGCGCGTATTGCCAACTCCCGCTCCGCATTGGAGAAGGCCGTTTCCACGATAAGATACCGCAAATTCCCGATCTGGTTTACTTCCTTCCACAATTCGTCGCAAGTCGTTGTATCCCCGGTGAAAACCAAGCTGCCAGCGCCGGAATCCAGCCGGTAGCCCACCGCAGGCACCACGTGGTTGGCCGGCAGCGGTGTGATCGTCCTGCCACCAAGGGTCTGCCCAAGGCCCAACGACACCGGCGAAAATCGCATCATCGGCTGGTGCGGATTCGGAATTTGGGTGAAATCCGGCCACAACTTCCAGTTGAATAAGTGCGCCTTGAGATCGGCGATGGTCTCCGCCAGCGCGTGAACGACCAATGGCTTGGTACGCATGCCGCCGACCGTATCCACCAGGAACGGTATCGAGGTGAGGTGATCCAGATGGGAGTGCGTGATAAATATATGATCGATTTTCACCAGCGCCTCGAGGGAAAGGTCTCCCACGCCGGTGCCGGCATCGATCAGCACATCATCGTCGAGCAGGAGTGACGTGGTGCGAAGTTTTCCACCGATGCCTCCGCTGCAACCCAGAACCTGTACCCGCATTATTTGGTCTCGAATTTGTGGACGCCGTCCCAGTCTGCACCTGGTGGATGCAATCGATAGTCCGCCACCCGTTCGAGGAAGATGTCATACAGCTCGCCACCACCTTCCCCATCCTTCAGCTTGCGCAATCGCGTTTCCGCGCCATCCCAATCCTGAACACGATACATCCTAAGCGCTTCAGCCCAAATGTCAATTTGATCACGCGTCGCCTGGGTAACTTCGCCTTCGAGACCCATCGGTTGGAAAATCGCGATCGGCTCGTCCTTGCCTTTAACGCGCACTTGGTCAATTTCGCGGCAAACAATGCCTGAAATCAGCGCCTTGGTGCTTTCGCCGATCAGGATATCCACGCCATACTGCTTGGTAATTCCCTCCAGCCGCGAGCCCAGATTCACCGCGTCTCCCATCACCGTATAGGCGCGCCGGATCTGCGATCCCATGTCGCCCACACGCATCACACCAGAATTGACGCCTACGCCGATCTTGAAGGGCGGCCATCCTTTTAGGACGAATTTCTTGTTGAGCGTCTTGGACTGTTTTTGCATGTTGATCGCAGCGAGCACCGCATTTTGCGCATGGTTAGCGTCAGCGACAGGCGCCCCCCAGAACGCCATGATCGCGTCGCCGATGTACTTGTCGAGCGTGCCACGGTGCCCTTCGCGTATCACCCGGCTCATGGTGGTCAGATACTCGTTAATGTAGGCCGACAAATCTTCGGGCGATAGCGCCTCGGAAATCGTGGTGAATCCACGCACATCGGAAAACAAGACCGAAAGCTCTTCGGCGCGCGGCGCCATGTTGTAGCTTCCCGGACTTTCGGCCATTTCATCCACCAGCTCCGGCGGCACGTACTGCCCGAAAAGCCCTTCGATCAGCTTTTTCGAGCGCGCCTCGATGAAGTAGCCCCAGATCGAATTGAACCCGTACACCATCATAATCATGATGACATTGATTGCAATGGGAAGCACAAAATTCTCATATTTGTAGAGCCAGAAATTCGTGCCGATGGCAATCGCCAGCACCAGAAAAGTCACCGTGGTCGCCTTGCCGACGCCCAGAAACGGCAACAGTATCGCCAACATGGCGCCGACGACGATTACAACCATCAACTGCGCGCCTTCGGCGTAGGCCGGCCGACGCTTGATGGTGCCATCCAGCATGCCGGCGATGAGATTCGCATGCGCTTCCACTCCCGGATAAACCGCATCGATCGGCGCTACGCGGATATCCTGCAATCCCGGCGCCGAAGTTCCCACCAGCGCGATCTTTCCGCGCAACTCCGCGACGTCCACCCGATCGTTGATCACATCAACCAGTGAAATGTACTTGAAGCTCCCGCGCGGCCCGCGATAGGGAATCAACGCCCGCGATAGTTCGTCCACCGATATTTTCAGGCCGCCCACGGAGATTTCCTCGAGCATCTTGTCGCCGGCGGCATAATCTGCGAACTCCAGCTTGACCGGCGGCATGCCGAGAAAGCTGCGTACCACGGCCAACGACAGCGATTCATAATACTTGCCGTCGTGCTTGGCAATCATGGCGACCCGGCGCACCACGCCGTCCAACTCCTGATCGGGATTGAAATGCCCGGCACTGATCGTACTTTTTTGCAGCACGTCCAGATTGGCGGTAAATCCTGGCCGTGACGGTATCGGAAAGCTATGTCCGCCCAGCGCCTCGGCGCCAAACACGGGCGCGGGTAACATGCCCTTCGTGGCCGAGTCATCCTCCAGAAAGGTATAGCCGAGCACCACTTTGCGATCGCGCATCGCGCGCGCATAAATCTCGTCGTATTCCAGTTTCGGCTTGATCTTGCTGAAGGCCGCCTGAAATTGCGGCACGTCACGAAGCGCATCCTTTGCCAGCCCGTCGAGCACGCGCACCCCCGACGTCTCGTCGCGTTCGGCGAACACCACGTCAAACCCCAGCACTTCGATCTGGTATTTGTCGAATAGCTTGTCCAGCATCAACGCCAGGCGGTCACGTGGCCACGGCCAGCGCCCCTCGCCGCCGTGCTCGCGCTCCTTCAGGCTTTTTTCGTCGATGTCGAGTATGACCACCTTGGTATCGACACCGCCCGGCATGGTGATACGCAGCCGTGCGTCGTAAACGAGGTTCTCGATTTTGCGCAGCAGGGTAAAGTCGTGGTGGGCGCTCTCATGGACAAAAAAAGCTACGACGATCAGCAGCCCCACCAAGATGCGCACGAGATGTTTCTTCACGCTCTGTTCCCGTATTGACTACGCAAAGTCACAGCGAACGGCGGCTGGCAATTCACCGCCGCACCGATAACGCGACAACGCCACAGCATGCCCGCGATAATCCGCACCGGTCTCAAGGCTACGCGGTTTCGAGCGGCGCTATTTCTTGAAGAAAAATTCCATCTTGACGCCGGCGATCTCGAGCAGATCATGATCACCGAGCGCGTGCGCCCATTCAATACGGGAAAGTTAGCGCATTCAACGTGCGTAATGAAGTAACCCTGCGGGCGCTTGGTAATGACCGCCACTTGCACGCCTGGCTTGCCCAGCGTGGTGAGGCTCTTGATAAGCGGCAATTCCTTGCCGACGCCGGGGCCACTCATAATTTGTATGCGCGCCTATGGCGCGGCAGGCGCTGGCGCTGCCGCCGGGGGCGGCGACGCGGGACGTGGCGCAACCGCCGATGGCGCTCTCAACACCATGGTCCGCTCGAAATCCTCGACCGTTGCTTGCGCGGCAACCGGGCCGTCGTTGACAAACTTCAGCTTGTATTTACCGATTTCAATCAGGTCATTGTTCTGCAAAATGTGTTTCTTGACCGGATTGCCGTTGACCAGCGTTCCGTTGGTGGAACCCAGATCTTCCAGGAATGAATCATTGAGTATGGTCAAGATGCAGGCGTGCTCGCTGCTGACGGCCAGATTCTCTATCTGAATGTCGTTTTGCGCCTTGCGCCCGATGGTGACTCGCTCCTTTTCGAGCGGGAGTTCCCGGATTACCGAACCCTTTAGACTCAGTATCAACTGCGCCATGGCATTATCCCCAAACTTTATGTAAACCAGGATTTGAACTTCGCAAAAAAACCGGACTGCGTCCTGAGCTCGCGCAGCACATGTACCAGTATCACCGAAATGTTATCGCGCCCCCCGTTGTCGTTGGCCTGCTGCACCAACTGCTCAGCCGCCAACTTCAGATTGGTTCTGAGCGATGTCACGGTGAGTTGAATCACGTCATCCGGCACCATGTCGTAGAGTCCATCCGAGCACAACACAAAAATATCGCCCTGTTCGACGCTGTGCGTGCGCACTTCCGGCGTCACGTTGGGATCAATGCCGCAGGCCCGCGTCACCAGATTTTTCTTTTTCGACGTACGCGCCTGCTCGTACGTCATCAGGCCCCTGTCAATCTGCTCCTGTATCCACGAGTGATCCTTGGTGAGAGACTCGATGGTGTCTCCGCGCAGGCGATACATGCGTGAATCTCCCAAATGCCCCACCGTCACCTTGTTGCCGTGCCAGCAGCCGAACACCAGCGTAGTGCCCATGCCGGCATATTGGGACTCCTTTTGCGCCGCGTTGTATATCGCGGCGTTTACCTTGCGTGCCTGTTCGTCAACGTATTTTTCTATTTCCTCGTCGGACGCGAGGTCGATCGCCTTTTCCAGGCGCAGTCTGCGCATTTCCGCGGGAATCATCGCCACCGCGATGCCGCTGGCAACCTCGCCGGCGTTGTATCCGCCCATACCGTCGGCCAGCGTGGCTACGCCGATATCCGCATTGGCCGCAATACTGTCTTCGTTATGCGAGCGCACTCTGCCCACATCCGTGGCGGCGACCATGTCAAAACGACTGATTTCTTCTGCCATCTGTTTTTTTCCGTCTTGCATACGCTCGCAGATCAAGTCAGCCCGTTTCTGCTGGTATTGCCTAGCCCCGACTCCGTAAATCACCGCGCAAAGCGTTATTTTGCGGCATAGTCTAATTTGTTGCAGGGCAGGATTAAGTTACTTATGAATGGATTTACGCAACCCAGCGATTCAGCTTACGATATTAGAATGTAAAAGCCACGTTTTTTGCCTTCGGCCTGCGTAGGCGTCCGGGTCACTGTGGTTCTGTAACCGCACTGGTCGCCTTTACGCCGCTGCCGCTACTGTGGCACAACGCTCTGTTCGCCTGCGATAGGCAAAATATATATTGTTTAAAAACAAATACTTACACTCATACCGACAAAAAAGCCACCGATTATGGTGGCTTTGCTGCCCAGAACCCAAGACGAAGGGCAAACCAGTGCGCGGTCAATCAGGCGTCGAAGATCACGCCATTAGCCAGTGAATGCGATTTGGCGAAATCGCCACCAGATACTTTCTTGCCGTCTTCACCACGCGCCCGGAGCACTTCAATGGTGCCGCCCTGCGCGGTTACACGGAAGCTCTGTTCGGTCACACCAGAGATTTCGCCGATTTTCCCGGCCACATCCGCAAAGCGGCGAAACAGATGCTTGCGAGCATCGAATATCTGCACTTTCTTGCCGTTGAGCATGGTCCACGCGCCCGGTGCCGGATTGCAGCCCCGAATCACGTTATAAACAGTATCTACGTGACTGGCCCAATGAATGCGCGACTCCCCTGCGCGGCACCAGCCTTCATAACTGGCTTTGGATTCATCCTGCACGGTCTCGGTATGTTTACCGGCAAACACCAGATCAGCCGCGTCGAGCATGGCTTTCACGCCCAACGGAAACAGGTGGTTGAAATACACGTCGCCCAAGGTGTCATCCGGACCGACCACACAGTCTTTTTGCAACACGACGGGCCCCTCATCCAGCCCCTCGTTCGGGCGGAAAATCGTCAGTCCGGTTCGCGTATCGCCGCGCATGATGGGCCAATTGATCGACGACGGCCCGCGATACTTCGGCAACAAGGAAGGGTGGTACTGGATCGTGCCCAGGCGCGGAAGGTGCACAAACGTGTCCGGCGCGAATTGCAGTACATAGGCCATGATACCAAGATCAGCATTCAGGCTTTTCAGCGCATCGTGCGCCTCCTGCTCGCGCAGTGATTTGAACTGAAATACCTTGATCCTTTTTTCCTCGGCAGCGGTACGCACCGGGTCGACTTTTGCACCGGGTTTTTCCGGCGCGCAGAACACGCCCGCGACCTCGTCGCCGCGCGCGAGGAAGGCGTCGAGTACGGCTTTACCAAAGTCCTGCTGGCCAATAATTGCGATTTTCATTTTGATTCCTTATTCCCTGATGCCTCTAAGCCACTTTCTTGGGCGGGAGCGAAAATGCCCCCGCTGATTTCATCGCCGCCACCTTGTCGTCGGCGTAGCCCAACACGTCCTTCAACACTTCATCCGTGTGCTCGCCCAGCGTGGGCGAACGTTTGATCACCGCCGGTGACGCCGACAGCTTGATTGGCATTCCCACGTTCCACCACTTGCCGCGCTGCGGATGATCGAGTTCGACATACATCTCGCGGCCACGCACATGCTCATCGGTCGCCAAATCGTCGGTGGACATGATGGGCCCGCACGGCACATCCAGCGGATTCAGTATGGCCATGAATTCGCGCTTGGTGTAATTGGCGGCGAATTTTGTCAGCGCCGCCCAGATTGCATTTTGGTTCTTGCGGCGATCGGCAATCTTGACGAAACGCTCATCGCTGGCCAGCTCAGGCAATCCGATCTCAGGCCCAATGCGCTTGGCAAGGCCGTCCCACACCGCCTCCTGCACCACCACATAGATGTAGTCATTCGGGCCGCCCGGCTTGCAGTGAATCGCATTACCCAACTGCCCGCCGCCGGAGTCGTTGCCGGCGCGTGGCACGTCGCCCATGCCCTGCGCCGTGGGCACCGAATATTCGCTCAATGAACCACGCGTGAGCCGCTGATGGTCGCGCCATTTCACGCGGCACAGGTTCATCACGCCGTCCATCATCGCCACTTCAACGTACTGGCCTTCGCCCGTGCGATTCGCCTGATGCAGCGCCGCCAGCAGACCAATCGCCAGGTGCAGCCCGGTGCCGGAGTCGCCGATCTGCGCGCCGGTGACAAACGGCGGGCCGTCGGGCACGCCGGTGGTGCTCATCGCGCCGCCCATCGCCTGCGCCACGTTTTCATACGCCTTGAAATCCGAATACGGGCCGTTGGAGCCAAAGCCCTTGATCGAACCCATCACAATTTTCGGATTGATCTCGTGAATTTTCTCCCACGTGAAACCGAAACGATCCAGCACGCCGGGGCCGAAGTTTTCCATGATGATGTCGCACTTCATCAGCAGATCAATGAAAACTTTTTTCCCTTCCGGGTTTTTCATGTTCACCGTGATGGAACGCTTGTTGCAGTTCAACATGGTGAAATACAGACTGTCGGCGTTCGGCACGTCGCGCAGTTGTCCGCGCGTGGCGTCTCCCTGCGGCGGCTCGAATTTGATCACGTCCGCACCCATCCACGCCAGCAGTTGCGAGCACGTCGGTCCCGCCTGCACGTGTGTCATGTCAAGAATTCTTACGCCCTGTAATGCTTCCATGCATTTCTCCAAAAATTCCGTAGCGGATGATTGTACCCCGGCAAGAGGGCGCCACTATAGGTAATGGCGACTCTGGCGGCCTTGACCAGCGTCAAGATTCCATTCCAAAAACTTACTTAATAAACAAATGGTTATATAATTCGATACGCTGATTTCTCCCACCAACCATGACTCAACTTGCGCTGCATCCCCAGTCCAAAATCATCCGTCTGCAATTGCGGCAAAACCTGGTTTTAAAAAACCTCGGCGCGGCGCAATGGCAGGAGTTCGAGGCGCTGCTGGAAATCATCGACTACGCCAAGGGTGAAACGCTGGAGCATCAGGGCACGCATGCGATGGAGCAATATTTCGTGCTCGGCGGCGTGTTAAAGCGCGTAGTCTCCAACGCGCAAGGCAAAGAAATGATTCTGCGTTTCGCCGCCGAAAGCGACATCGACACCAGCTACGCCGCGTGGCGGCTGAAAATGCCCATGCCGTACTCGATCCGCGCGGTGACCAAGGTGCGCGCCGCCAAGCTGTCGATGCTGCAGTGGGCGGAGTACCTCGAACGGCACGCCAAAATCAAGGCGGAGTTCGAACTCGAAGTGATGAAGCTGATGAGCGAAGTCATGGCGCACACCATCACCCTGCACCTATTGGATGCGCCCGGCCGGGTGCAACGTTTTATGCGCAAACACGCTGAACTCGCTGAGCGCCTGCCGAAAAAGGAACTGGCGTCCTATCTGAATCTATCGCCGGAAACCCTCAGCCGTTTAAAGCGGCGCGGCAAGATTTAACCCGCGTCAATCGCCCGGCCCTGCGAAAAATTGACCGGGATCAAGAGTCCATGCGCGGGCCGCGCCCTATGATGCTTTCGCTTAAAAAACCTCCTTCACAGACGGCAAGCACACGAGGCGACTCCTATGACATCCGACACCCAAACACCCGAACAAACCGACGGCTTTAATCTGGTCATCGACGCCCTGAAACTCAACGGCATCGACACCATTTACGGCCTGCCCGGCATACCCATCACCGACCTCACGCGCAAGATGCAGGGCGCGGGTATGCGCATGATTTCGTTTCGCCATGAACAAAATGCCGGCAACGCCGCGGCCATTGCCGGCTTTCTCACGCAAAAACCGGGCATCTGTCTCACCGTCTCCGCGCCCGGCTTTCTCAACGGCCTGAACGCACTGACCAACGCCACCACCAACTGCTTTCCGATGATCCTCATCAGCGGCTCCAGTGAGCGCGAGATCGTTGATCTTCAGCAGGGCGACTACGAAGAAATGGATCAGCTCGCCATCGCCAAGCCGCTGTGCAAGGCCGCGTTCCGCGTGCTCAACGCCGAGGACATCGGCGTGGGTGTCGCGCGTGCCATTCGCGCCGCCGTCTCCGGCCGGCCGGGCGGGGTTTATCTCGATCTGCCCGCCAAGTTGTTTGCGCAGAGCATGGATGCGGAGGCCGGCAAAAAATCGCTGATCAAAGTGGTGGATCCCGCGCCGCGCCAGATTCCCGCGCCGGACGCGGTAAAGCGCGCGCTGGATTTACTCAAGGGCGCCAAGCGCCCGTTGATTATTCTGGGCAAGGGCGCGGCCTACGCGCAGGCCGACGCCGACATCCGCGCGCTGGTCGAGAAAACCGGTATTCCGTATCTACCGATGTCGATGGCCAAAGGCTTGCTGCCGGACACCCATCCGCAATCGGCGGCGGCAGCACGCTCCTATGTGCTGCCCGAAGCGGACGTGGTGCTGATTATCGGCGCGCGCCTGAACTGGCTGTTGTCGCACGGCAAGGGCAAAACCTGGGGCGGCAAGTCGCACAAGGATTGGGGCGGCCAAAAGTTCGTGCAAATCGACATCTCGCCGCAAGAGGCGGACAGCAATGTGCGCATCGACGCGCCGGTGGTGGGTGACATCGGCTCGTGCGTAGCGGCGATGCTGAATACCATCAACGCGGCCGGCAGCAGTGGTACACCGTGGCCCAAGCCATCCGCCGACTGGCTGGGCGCCATCGACGAACGCAAGAGCAAGAATATCGCCAAGATGGGCGAGACGTTGGCCAAGAACCCGACGCCGATGAATTATCACAGTGCGCTGAATGTGATGCGCGACATTATCAAGACCAACCCCGACGCCATGCTGGTCAACGAAGGGGC
>CAWUUY010000073.1:0-11088 GCA_963924885.1 uncultured Burkholderiales bacterium
ATTCCTCAGGCCGCCTAAAATAACGTTGCCATACAATGCGATACATTGTGTTTCTTAAGAGAGGTCGCGGCGCACAGCATCAACTTGATTATGCAGAAAGTCACCCCGCGGTTTCAGCGCAAAGCCGCGTAACGTCGGCACCGTGCGGGCGGCGTCGCACTGCATTTATAAGTATTTGTTTTTAGACACTTTTTTATTTACTTCAGCGCAAACTTAATCAGCGCCACCACCTGCGGAATCGCCACCAGCGCGCGTCCCTGCACTTGCTCCAGACTCAAACCGCCGAGCGGATGCGGGATCATCACCAGCGGCAAATCCGGTGCGCCGAACACACGCGCCTGATTTTTGCCGAGCGCCTTGAACGGCTCCGAACAAATCACCGCCGTGGTCAAACCGCGTTTCGCCAACTCTGTCATGTCGTGGACACTCCACGACGTGCAAGCCCCTCAATCAGCCATCGCGCTGATGACGACATCCGCCTCGCGCGCCAGTTGCTCCAACGTTTCAGGCGGTGCGGCCATCGACACATAGGGCTTGCGCGCAACGATCACCGAGGCCACCGAGACCTGCGCGCGCACGCCGTCGACGATCATTTTCAGCAGGTGGTCCGCATTGCCTTTGCTGTTGTCGAGCACGCCGAGGCGGATGCCTTGTTTGCTGATGTCGCGCCGCATGACTTTTTTATCTGCAGCTTGCGCGGACGCGGGCGCGGTTGGGATAACGAGCCGGACGGTGGTGTTCATGGAGTTCCTTTGTTGCTGGGTGGAGTGTGCGTGGTTGCGATTTTGACATGCTTGCGCGAGCAGCGCACAGGCGTCGCACTTGCGAAGGCCTGTAGGATGGGTGAACCCCATCACTCACGCCGCACCGTTGATGATGGGTTACGGCCATTGGCCAGTACCCATCGCGTCAGGGCGCTTCGTTAATTCCCATCTCCTTCAGCACCTTGGTCCACCGCGCCAGTTCGCCCTTTACATACCCGCTAAACACCGCCGGCGTGGATTGCATCAACTCGACGCCCTGCGCGTTGAACTGTTCGCGAAACTCTGCCGCGTTGAGTACCCGCGTCAGGGTTTCATTGATTTTGCGCAGCACCGGTTGCGGCAGCCCCGCTGGAGCAAACACGCCATACCACTGCACCACTTCAAATCCCGGCAAGCCTTGTTCCGAAAAGGTCGGCACATCAGGGATCGCCGCCATGCGTTTTAACGTGGTGACGCCCAGCGCGCGCAGGCGTCCGCCGCGCACGTGCGGCTGCGCGGTGGAAACCGCGCCGAACGACGCCTGCACGTGGCCGCCCATGATGGCGATGATCGATTCACCGCCGCCCTTGAATGGGATGTGCGTCATCGGTATGCCGGCGGCGCGCTTTAACAACTCGCCCGCGATGTGCGGCGCGCCGCCGTAGCCGGTGGAGCCGTAGCTCGCCACCTCGCCTTTCTTGGCCAACTGAATAAACTCCGGCAGCGTGCGCACGGCGGATGCCGATTGCACGGTAAGCATCACCGGCGTAATCCCCGCGTTGGTGATTGGGGTGTAATCGCGCACCGGGTCGTACGGCAGATTGGCGCGCAGAGCGGGGTTGATGGAAAACTGCGTCGAGGAACCCATCAGCAACGTGTAGCCATCCGGCGCGGCCTTGGCCACGAGTTGCATGCTGATGACGCCGCCACCGCCCGCGCGGTTATCGACAATCACTTGCTGGCCCCACGCGTCGGTGAGTTTTTGTGCCAGCGCGCGCGCCAGCACATCGGCGATACCACCCGGCACGAAGCCGACGATAAAGCGCACCGGGCGCGCGGGGAAATCCTTCGCTGTAGCAACCGCGGGCGCCGCCAGCAATGCCATTGCCGGCAACAGCCATTTTGCACGATTCATCAACATCATCCGCACGTTACTTCGCCAGCGGATCGGGCCTTAACTGAAAGCGCACCACCTGCGGCTTGTTCGCAATACCGCCTTCGAGATGAAACATGGTGCGCGTCGATTGCGTGGTCCACAGCGTATGGTTGGCGTCTTCGGCAAAGATCAAATGATGCGTGGTAAAGCAGGTGCTGATCAGCGTGAACTTGCCGCTCGCCGGATCGAGCATCGACAGATGCCGGTTCGCGCTGTCAACAGGAAACGCCCTGGCGGACGGATGCGCGAGGTGAACCACACGCGGCCTTTTTCATCCACCATCGGATTGTGATTGCTGGTTTGTGAATCCCAGATCGGCTTGTCACCCCAATACGGCGACGGCGACAGCGGGTCATCCTTGTGCGAGGGCGTTTTCGGATCGCGCACCAGATGAAAAATTTCCGTCGCGGAGTACCGCACCGGATCGAGTATCGGCACACAATTTGTGCTGTTCTCCGGCGAACCGTAAAATTTGCCGTAGGCGTTGACCGTAGGCTTGCGGCGGTCAGTGCCGATAAGATCATGCATGTACGCCGTGTTGCACGACCAGTCCCACAGCGTCAGCACGATGTTGCGCTCGATGCCCTGCGGCCGTTGCGGTTTGTCGGCGGGCAGTTCACCGGCGGCGATGCGGTCGGTCCAGTCGGCGAACAGCGTCAAAGCCTTCTCCGTGCCGATGCGCCCCAAGTTATTGACCATATTGGTCACCGCCTGCCCCGACGCAATACGCCGCGCCCACGCATCAAACGAATTCATGTGCGCAAAATCCTTGGGCATGTTGCGCGTGCCCTGCGTGCCCATGGCGTGACACGAGATGCAGCCGTTGGTCTTTACCGTGTTCAGCCACTCATACTGCGTTTTGATCGCTTCGTTGACACCGTTACCCTTGGCGCCAGTGCCCGGAAAATCGCTCTTCGGCGGAATCTTCAGCATCGAATACCAGTAGATCGCCGGGTAATACTGCGCAGCGGCGGCGGCAGTCAGCGCGGCCACCGTCTTGAGATCGAGCGTTCTGCCGGGCGTGGCGGCCACCTTCGCCGAATCGACCAGTCCGTAGCCGCGCACCCACACTTGATAATTGCCTTTCGGCAACTCGGGAATCAGGTACCAACCGCGATCATCGGTTACCACAATCTTGGCAAACTTCGTCGGCAGGTTGGTGGTCTCGGCGATCACCCACACGCCGGCCTCCGGCCCAGCGTGCCTACCATGATTGAGCCGGTGTCAAAGGCATGGAGCTTGAAGCCAGTTAATACGGCGTGTTCGCCCCGGCGAAAACACCCGCGCCCATCGTTTCGAAATTGCAAACCGAAATTCGCAAGGTGCTATCCGTTACCGCGGTGCGCGACGGTCTCACCGCCATCGGCATGGAGCCGGTGGGCAACACGCCCTTGGAATTCGGTAAATTCGTCGCGGCGTCGATCCAGCGTTACGCGGAAGTGGTGAAGCTGGCGGGCTTGCAACCGGAATAGCCGACTACGGAATCATTTACGTGTCGTTTGAGAAATTGCGGAAACATCAGCACGCGTCGTCATTGAGGAATGCGGAAGCAGATGAGGACGCCTCCACTGACACCGCGCGAGCAAAGAGCTAGGCCGCGAGCAGTGCCACGAACAGGCCGGCAAAAACACACCACAGATAAAATACACGACCAACCCGATGAAGGCCGGAAAAATAAATCCGGCGACGAACCCCGCGACCACCGCGCCTGCGAGCTTAGAAAAAAAATGGCTGTCGGTGAATTTCAAACCCAGGCGCCTGCCACACGTGCGGCAGGCGAAGGGCGCCGACGTAAACGTGGCGTCGGGCGTACTACCGGTCGTGGCACGCCGCGATCGATCCTTGATGGACAGGCCATACTCGTTGAGCAATCTCCCCAGCCAGCCCTCAATGGGTGGGCTGCAATGCGGGCAATTTTTTTCAAGCCCAAAAAAATGGTTCATGCTTTTGCACCTGATCAGTCATGCGCTGGGATCCACAGCGTGCGGGTCTTCCATTCCAGCGTTTCCGGCGCGCCCTTGGGCATATCGTGAAAGAGAAAGCGCCGCTCGCCGGTGACGATTTTGAGGATGACATTTCCGTCCCCCGCGATGTTGGCGGCTTGCAGTTGCCTCGCTTCATCCTCGCTCACGGGAACCGCCACCCGCGTTTGCGGGTCATCGCCATCCGCCCAATCGACGCGTTCGCAGAACAGCTTCAGAAAGTGCTGCCCGCACCGCGCGCATCGTCGTATGTTCGCCATAAAATGGGATTCATCAACAAGTTCGGCGATGTGCCCGGCTTTGCGCATGGCATCGCGCGCCGCGAGCGGATCGTCCGCGAGACAGGCGCACGGGCCGGGCGTCACGGCGTGGCACCTTGCATGGCGCGTGTGCGGTTACGAGCCATAATGTAACATTGATTTTCAGTTCTCGACCGGCGCGCCGATATCCGCCAGATCAACTGCAAAGCGCAGATTAATTTTGCCGGCGCCGCCCTTATTCGTCGCATCGCTGAAAAAGCGGCCCTCCACCCGTTTCGCGGTATTCACTTTGATGTCGCTCTTGCCAAGGTCTGACAGATCGAACCCCGACAGATTCAGATTAAATCCCGACGGGCTGAATACGTACAGAATCGATACAAATAGGTCACTTTGCCGTCTACGATTTCCAGCTTGGCTTTCGCCATGCCGTCGAGAAAAGTGCCGAACGTCAACGCGGACGCCTTGCGCTGTTTTTTCAGCGCGGCGGTCATGGCTGCCTTGTCGATCGGTTTATCGGTCAGATACACCACGATCTGCTGTTACTAGCGTGATCCCTCGGCGCGAAACGCATAGACCTCCTTGAAGGTGATCGAGACCGGTTTTTTGTCGATGGTGCCAACGAAAGTACCGGAACCGGCATCGGCCGCCACTCCTGGCGAGGCCTGCAAAGCCAGAAACGCAGCAGCAAAAAACAAGCTGAACTTCCGTGCCGCGGCAAGCAACGTCTTCATGGCATGTCTCCGAGGACAGTTAGTGAAATCAATCCCAAGGTTATTGATCTGCCCGCCAAGCTCGTTACGTTCGTGGTGATGCGTACTGGGCGAAGCATTGAGCCGGTGACGAGTGCCGGCGCATGTCGTCAGGCTATCCGTTATTAATTTTCGCTTTCGGGGGCGCCGCCACTGCCCGCCGCCTGGGCTTTTTTCTCTGCGGCATACGCACCCGCCTCCGCTGCTATGAAGCAAGCTCCCGCCAGGATAGCGACGAACAGCGCCATCATACTGCCGCTATAAAACATAATCGCCGCCAACACGAAATTACCGACGGCGCACAGAACATATAATTTTGATTTTGTACGCCATTCTTCCCCCACGTTTACATAGCTGACAAGCCATACCACCCATGCAATCAGATACAGAATAACACCCAGACCGGCAATCAAATAAATCGCGTGCTTGTCAGGCTACCCGGTCTTGATTTTCTACAAACCGTACAGTACCACGGCGCACCCCACAAGCTCTGCTCCACGATTACCGCGCGCTCTGCATTTGCCCATCGCGCAGGTTTATCACGATGAGGTGTTCGTTCTGGCGGGATTGGCCTGGTTCGCCGATTTCCTCTTTACCTATCATCATCAATCGATCGGGCTATTCCCAACGATGGGTAAGACCGGTGAACGGCAATACGGTTTTCCATTGCTCGCGAAACTGGCTGTCGAGCCGCGTTAGCGCAAGGCGGCCCTCGGCGTCGACACGCGTGCGGTGCAGGATCAACGTGCCGTCCGGCTCCTTCAGTTGCAACGGTTGCTTGGTTCCCTGGCGAATGAGAAACCCACCCTGAAGATATTCCGCCGTTTCCGGCAATCGCGTCACGTCGAACAAACGATCGTGACTGCCTTCGGAAAACTGCCGGGTTTTGCCGATGCGCGCTGTCCACAGCGTGCGTCGCGCCAGCGCGCCCTCATCGCTTACACGATCGGGCGTCTTGAGGTTGTCACTGAATGCGTCATTCCCGGCTTCCGCCGCTTCCTTTTCAGTGTGCAGCCCGATCCAGCGCCCCCACAGCATGCTCTGGCGCACCAGAAAATCCTTCGTCTGATAGCCGCCGTTCCACTGCGTTGCCATGTAGCTCAAGCGGCGGAACGCCTCATCGCTGGCAGGTTTGTAAGGCCGGGCCTTGAAATCAGCGGCGTTGATGCGAAAGTGCCGCGCATCCGCAGTGGTTATCACCAGCGCGCCGTCGTACGCGTAGAACTTCAATTCCGCGGGGATCAGCCCCTCTAACTCCGGGTTGAGTAAAACAAGGCGCGCGCGATCGGCGACCACTCGCTATGAGCGCTCGTCACCGCGACCGGTTGGTTGTGCAGAAACAACCAAACATGCTCGCCCTCCTGGCCGAGTATGCGGCCTTCGGCGTTATACCCGCCGTCGTTATAGGGCACGGTCAGCAGCCGCTTGGTCCACACGTGATCCGCGGTGCTCGTGTCGTAGCCGCGCAGTTCAAAGTGGTAGCGCGCCTGCGTGGTATAGCGCCGGGTTTCCTCCTGCTTATACAACACCCACAATCGCTCCTCCGCGCCTTGCTTCACCATGCCCACCAGCGCGGTGCGTTTCAACGGCCCCAGCTTGCCCTTCGAATCGCAACCCGACAGCACAGTCAGCACGCACACAGCGAATACAACGGCCAGCGCTTTTGTGGTTGTGTTCATACCGTCTTTCCTTTGATAGATTCAGTGCACGGCTTCAGCCGCGGCCACACCCGTTGCCTTAACACGCGCCACGCGGCGCCGCAGCCACCTGCCCAAGGCGAACAGCGCTGCTGCAATTACCATCGCCAACAACAGCGCTTTAATCATGATGTCGGGCGCGTCGACTTTTGAAAACACCGGCTTGACCTCGGTGCGGGTTGCCCGGTAATGGCTCACGTTGCCGTAGGTGGCGTTGGCCCAGGTGACCCGATCAGTTGCTCCGTTGCGGTGGATGACAGCACTTTGTAGCTTGCCATTTCGCTGCGACCACCTTCAATGCGCCCGGAAGGTTGCGTCATGATGAACGAACGCACCGGCACCGCCTTTTCCGCCGGAGTAAGGTTCGCCAGCTTTGCGTATCCAAAGGGTTCGCTGCCAGCGCCCGGTTGCCACACCACGGTAAACAACGAACTCAGCTCGTCGCCCTTGTCCATGTGGCATTCATGCGACTTTGACACCAATGGATACACGACGATCATGAGTGGTGCAACTCACCGGCAAAAACCACACCGCGCCCAACATGACTGCCAGTATCTGAATCATTCGCGACATCAGCCCTCCATCTTTGAAACCCGGCGCGACACGACCTTACCCCTCGCCACGGTGAGATTTAAGCTTGGGCATAGGTAAAGTCTGGCGCTTTCGAGGCTTTCAAATCACCAGCGGGCTATTTCTTCGCCAATTCCAGCTCCACCAAAAACGCCTTGATGTCGGCGTAATCTTCTTCCATGTATTTTTTCAGCCGCGCGGCGCCCATGAATTCGGACAGTCCGTTTAACGTCACCATCTCAGCTTTCCATTCTGGCGTTTCCGTGAGTTTCTGGAAGTTGTTTTCCCAATAGGCGACTTGCGCCGGGGTCATGTTCCTGGACCCGAACACGCCACGCCAGTTCGATACCACCGCATTCGCACCCTGCTCGCGCCAAGTGGGTATGCCGGCAAAAAAACCTGGCAGGCGTTCGGCGGACGACACCGCGATCACGCGCACCGCGCCGGTTTTCATATGCGGCACCCAACTGCCCACCGACACCGGCACCGCGTCGATGTGGCCACCGAGCATGGCCACTATCGCCAGCGCGCCCGACTGAAACACCACGTTGCGCGTTCTCTTGATATCTACGCCGGCCACCTTCAACGCGCCCGCGACGCCCTGATGATTGGTGTTGCCAATGCTGGTGGCGATGCCGAAACTCACCGACATCGGGTCTTTTTTCATGCGCTCGATCAAATCGCGTCCGGATTTGATCGGTGAATCGGCTTTCACCGCGATGCCGATATATTCGCCGAACAGGTTCGCCACCGGCGTTAATTCGGTGTACGGCGCGACACTACGTCCCATGGCGTGCGTGGTCAGCACCGATTTACCGGTGTGAAACAGGTAGTGTCCGTTGCCGGCGAACTGATTGAGATAGGTTTGCGCCACCGCGCCGCCGCCGCCGGTTTTGTTTTGCACCGTGATTGCGGGGTCCACCATCTTGTGGGTTTGAAACACCACCTGCATCAGCCGCGCCATGCGGTCCGGCCCGCAGCCAGGCGCGCAGTTGACGATGATTTCGACGGGCTGGTCGGGCTTCCAGCCCTGTGCCATTACCAGTTGCGGCGCCGACACTGCCATCGCCGAAAACACCACCGCCAACCAGCCGCGCTTGTCTGTGTGAAATGACATGAGCCTCTCCCGTGACTATTTCTGTCAACCGCCGCACTTATGGATACACCAAGAATACACGAACCGGCATACTATCCGCATCGCTCACATCCGAAAACGAAATGGCCGAATCATGCTGGAACTCCTGGGGCTGGTTGCCCTCCTATTGCTGGCGTTGCTGTGGTTCGACAGCCTGCAGGCGCGTGAAGTCGCGGTGCGCGCCGCGCGCCGTGCGTGCGAAGCGGAAGGGCTGCTGTTTCTCGACGACACGGTCGGCATCAGCAGCGTGAAGCCCGCGCGCGACGACGAAGGCCGTCTGAAATTGCAGCGCGCCTATGAGTTTGAATACAGCGACACCGGCAACAACCGCATCGCCGGCAGTGTGGTGATGCTGGGCAAACGCGTGATGCTGCTCAACATCGGATTGCGCGTGGTGCCGGAAGTGACTATCCTGCACTGAACGGGAATTATGTAAGTATTTGTTTTTAAATGATTTTATTAATTCACAACGACGACCATGCACCCTCGGTGTGCGCGTGCGCGCCCACGTCATTAGCACGCCATGAATGACTGGCTCGACGAAACAAGCATGCCGCGACGGCGCGATGGCGTGACCATTCCGGTAATCGGCATTGCGATAGCGCTGTCGGTGTTGCTGCACGTTGCGCTGTTGTGGCAATGGAAATTGCAGCCGCACAAACCAACGCCGGATAAAGACACCACGCCACCGCTGTCGGTAAAGCTCGAACCCTTGCCGGGGCCACCGCCCGCCGTGGCGATGCGAACGCCCCCACCGCAGCGCCCGCCGGCCATACCTGCGGCGCCCGCAGCACCCGATGCACGCGCAGCGGCGCCACCACCGCGACCGCCGCCAGGTGCACCCGCGCCGGTCATCGCACTGCCCGCGCCGGCGGAGCCAACCGCGCCCGCGCCGGTGCCCGCGCCGCCGGCGGTCGATTTCTCCGCGTTCATTGAGTCGCAGCGCCGCGCGCGTGGCGAGTCTGCGTCGGCGACGCCACAGCCCGCCGAAGACGACAACGCGCGCGCCACGCGCCAGGCGGTGGCCAACCTCAGCGCGCCCAAGGTGGCGCTCGGCCATGATCCCACCCGCAGCGGCGGTGTTTTCCAAGTGAAGCGCCGCGCCGTGGATTACGCTGAATTTACGTTCAACGGCTGGTACAGCGAGGCGCGCCGCAACTGGGCGCAGGACATCACGGTGCGCAAAGGCAACCACGCCACCATTGAACTGGCGGTGGTGCGCGAGATGATCGAGATCATCCGCAAGTACGAACAGGCGGATTTTCCGTGGTATTCCTACCGCCTGCGCCGCACGGTCACGCGCTCGGCGCGGCTGCGCGACTCCGCGGAGTTGGAAGAATTCCTGATGCAGGAATTTTTCTTCAACCCGCGCGTCGCGCCGTAAAGCCAGTGCCGCGTTCGCTCAGTCCTTCATCAACGCAAACGTCCACACCGAACCGCCGGTGGGAATCACCGCACCCGCTGAGCGGCTGGGGTTGCTGCCGCCGCGCCCGGACAACACGCTGACGTATTGCACGCCCTTGTGCGTAAACGTGATGGGCGGCGCATTTACGCTGGAACCGGTTTTAAACTGCCACAGTTGCTTGCCGTCGGCCTGATCGAGCGCGATCACTTCTCCGGTAAGCTTGCCGGTAAACAGGAGGCCGCCATCGGTGCCCAGTGTGCCCGCTGAAACAGCAAAGTCGCGCAGCGGAATCTTCCACGCGGTTTTGCCGGTGAGCGGATTCATCGCGACGTGATAGCCGGTGATTTCCGGAATCTTGGAACTGGAATCCACGCCGATGTAGCTCTGGCCGACTTTCAGTTCTACATCCACGAATTTCATCACGCGGAAAATTTCCCACGAATTCAGATACAGCATGCCGGTCTTCTGGTTATACGCCGACAGCGTCGCGTTGGTACCGAGGCGCGGATTCAGATCGATGGTCTCGCCCTTGATCGCGCGATCCAGCAAATCGGTCAACACCGGCTTGCCGGTTTTCAGATCGATATGCTTGGCCCAGTTTTGATTGGTGAACGGATGCGCGGCGATGGGCTTTCCATTGGTGCGGTCGAGCACATATACAAAGCCGTTTTTGTTGACGTTGATCAACACTTTGCGCGGTTTGCCGTCGATCTGAATATCGGCCACGATGTTTTCCGCAGTGGCGTCGAAGTCAAAACTGTCATTCGGCAGGAACTGGTAGTACCACACCATCTCGCCGGTCTTTGGGCGTATCGCGATCACGCTGGCGGTAAACAGACTGTCCATGCCCATGCGGTATTTCGGGTTATACGGCTCGGCGTTGCCGGTGCCGACAAACACCAGATCGAGCTCCGGATCATACGTAGCCGGCTGCCAGGTAGCACCACCGCCGTATTTCCAAGCGTCGGGCATCTCCTTGTTGGGCCACGTCTCGGAACCCGGCTCCCCCGGCGAAGGCACGGTCCAGCGGCGCCACAATTGTTTGCCGGTATCGGGATCATAGCCATCGATGAAACCGCGCGCAGTGCGGTCGCCGCCCGCCATGCCGGAAATCAGCACGCCGTTGGCGATCATCGGCTGCACGATGCCGCCGTAGCTTTCTTTCCACTCGCCGAATTTGGTTTTCCAGAGTTCCTTGCCGGTTTTCATGTCCAGCGCGGAGACATGGCCGTCGATGTTCTGCCGGAACAACTTACCGTTGTAAATCGTCGCGTGGCCGCGCAGATACGCGCCGCCGGTGGTGACGCGCAGCGCGGCACGATCATAGTTCACCGGCGTGCGCCAGATTTGCCGGCCGGTGGCGATGTCGATGGCGAAGGTCCAGTTGCCGT
>CAWUUY010000074.1:0-2736 GCA_963924885.1 uncultured Burkholderiales bacterium
GTCGTCAACAAAGCCCCAGATATCCGCGGCGCACGGTGCAACAGTCCCACTCAGTGCGAACACGCACACCAGTGATGCGTAAAGTTTCGTGGCGGTAAGGGGGCGGCGGGACAAGTGAACTCCATATCTTTCGGTAAAGCGAAATTTTATACCAATAACGCGGAAATGGCGTGAGGTAAAATGTCACGTTATGTCGGCTCATTTTAGAGGTTCAATCCGGGCATTTGCGGCGCTTGCCTGCATTTGTTTGGCAATGATGGGCAATCCGGCGGTGGCGGCACTGGATTGCGAGCAATTGGTCGCGGTGGCGCAGGCCACGGTGAAGTTGCGCGATGAAGGCCTGTCGCTGAACGCCGTGCTGCGGGATTTCGACAGCGGCGAGGCGACGAAAAAATTCAACGCGCAGGAAATGAACCTGTTGCGCCAAACCGTGCGCGTGTGCTTCACCAGCGAAGCGTCGGTGTACGAAATTGCAGAATCCTGCAAGGCGGGCGAACTTGGTCTGCCGAAACCCAAATCCAAACCCTAATTCGTTTTAACTCGTTATCAGGAGCGGCAACATGCAGGTTATTTCTTCGTTCACCCGTTTGTGGGCTTGCGCGGCGCTTGCCGCCTTGTTATGCGTTCCCGGCGCGCACGCGCAAATCAAGGAAGCTGACCGCACCGGCGGCCCTTACGTGCCGACGCCGCAAGTGGTGGTGGATCAGATGCTGCGTTTCAGCCGCGTGGCCGCGAATGATTTCGTGATTGATTTGGGTTCCGGTGACGGCGTGATTGTGTTGACGGCGGCGCAGCAGATGAAGGCAAGCGGCATGGGTCTGGAAATTGACCCCGCGCTGGTGACGTTATCGAATACGTCGGCGAAGAAACTCGGTGTCGCGGATCGCGCCACCTTTCATGTGCAGGACGTGTTCAAGGCCGACTTGTCGCGCGCCACCGTGGTGACATTGTATTTGCTGCCCAGCATGATGATGAATCTGCGCACCAAGATTTACAACGAGCTGCGCCCCGGCGCGCGCGTGGTATCGCACGATTATCACTTCGGCGATTGGGAGGCCGACGACCGCATTACCTTCGACGTGCCGGAAAAAGAGCCGATCAACGGCGTGCCGAGCGCCACGTTGTATCTGTGGACGATCCCGGCGAAAGTATCGGGGCGCTGGGAGATCAAAGTCGATGGCGTCGACGCCGCGCGTGAAATGGAACTATCGCAGAACTTTCACCGGGTGAATGGCACGCTGCCCAATGCGAAAGGGCTGGGCATTTCCGATGTCGTGGTTAAAGGCGAAGACATCACCTTCTCGATCTGGCAGGGATCAACCCGGCACCACTATCGCGGCAAGGTCAAGGGCGGGGCGATGGGTGGCATGGTGAATCTGGATGGCAAGGAAGTGAAGTGGCAGGGGGTGCGGATGGTGCAGAAATAGTTTTTTTGTTATCGTGCGACAATAAAAATCTTGATCTCGGTATGTGCATGCGTAGAACCTTTAACGTACGAGGAACTCGATGCTAAGGCGTCAAGCAAGTATAACTTTTACATCGAGGTCGATGTCGCTATGATTAGGTTGTGGATCACGTAGCGTAATCGAAGCAAAGCATCAAGCGCTGAGCAGGCGCTTGGACGAAGCGACGCTGCTCTTGTGGGCTGCGACCGAGGCGCGCAGCCTTGGGCACGGGGGTGTGAGCACTGTGGCCAAGGCAACCGGCATGTCCCGCACGACGATATACGCAGGTCTTGCCGAGCTGAAGGCGGCGCTGCCCATGATCCAGCAGCAAATCCCTGTGCGTGTTCGTGCCGCTGGAGGCGGTCGAAAGAAGCTCACGGCAAAGGATGCCAATTTGTTGCGCGACCTTGACGCCTTGGTCGAGCCGACATCGCGCGGCGATCCGATGTCTGCGCTGCGCTGGACTTGCAAGAGCACCTACCGCTTGGCGGAAGAACTCAAATAGCAGGGGTACGAAGTCAGTCAGCGCACGTTGTGTGATCTACTGAGCCAGACGGGTTACAGCTTGCAATCGACTCGACAGACGCAGGGAGGCAAGCAGCATGAAGATCGCGATGCGCAATTTCGCTTTATCGCGCAAAGCGTCAGCGAATTTCAGGCAGCAGGTGATCCGGTGATTTCCGTCGATACCAAGAAGAAAGAACTGATCGGTGAGTTCAAGAACGCTGGGCGCAAATGGCAACCCAAAGGCACACCGGAGAAAGTGCGGGTTCATGATTTCATTGATCCTGAATTGGGTAAGGTTGCGCCCTACGGCGTTTATGATCTGACGGCCAACACCGGCTGGGTGAATATCGGCATTGATCACGACACAGCCGAGTTTGCCGTGCAAAGCATTGGTAAGATCATGAAGAAGATCGACCGTGCGCGCATCATGACGGAGCAGATCAGGCCCGGATCCAGCCTGCCTAGAGGGAAAAAGAAGGAGAGATAATTGTAATGTTATTTAAGGGACAATACACTAGGTTGTTAGTCGACATGCAAATGCAGCGTGACGAGTTTGAAGACCAGTTCGAGAAGTATCGAACGCATCTAAGCATGGAGATACATCGGTTCTGGGACAGCGCGTCTGTCTATCGTCAAATCAACGAGCGAACGCAGGTGATCCTGTAAGCTTTCCGTTGATGACTTAACGAAAGAGAAATCATGAAAGCAGACAAGCAGCATAGCGCACTGGACGGCATCAAGAAAGAGCAGTTGAAGCGGCGCGTATTCACGGTGGAATTCAAGG
>CAWUUY010000075.1:0-3882 GCA_963924885.1 uncultured Burkholderiales bacterium
CCACCACGCGCGTGTTTCGCGGCCCGGCGGCGATCGAGGCTTTTCTGCGGCACGGCGAGGACGCGCGGCTGATACAGTCAGTCAAGACGTTTCTGGCAAGCAAGTCGTTTTCCAAATCAACGATCCATGGCCGCGAGTACACGCTGGAGCAGATCATCGCGGATTTTTTGCGTGGTCTGGTCGAGGCGGGGCAGTGGCCCGGCGGCGTGGCGGATCTGTCGGGTGGCGTGACCGTGGGTCGTCCGGTTAAATTCGCGGGCGGTGACGATGACGCGCTGGCGGAGTCAAGGCTGCGCGCCGCGTTCGTGGCGGCGGGGTTTGCCAACATCCAGTTCGGGCTGGAGCCGGAAGCGGCGGCTTACTTTTTTGTGCGGCGGCTGCGCGAACCGGCGACGGTGCTGGTGGCAGATTTTGGCGGCGGCACCAGCGATTTTTCTATTGTGAAATTCGATCCGACCAGCGGGCAAACACAGGCGCTGGCGCACGCCGGTGTAGGTATCGCCGGCGACACGCTGGACTATCGTATTATCGATAAAGTCATCGCGCCCGCCTTGGGCAAGGGCAGCCGCTTTCGTCCGGGTGATAAATGGCTGGAAGTGCCCAAGTGGATCTATTTCGAGTTTGAGCACTGGCACCAGTTATCGTTTCTCAAGCGTCCGGCGGTGCTGCGCGAACTCAAGGCGATGGAACTGACCAGCGACAGCCCCGACAAAATCGCCAGGCTGCGGATGTTTCTGCAACAGGAATTGGGCGTGCATTTGTATCAGGCGGTCAATCAATGCAAAGCCGCGCTGTCCACCGCGGATCAGGCCGAACTGGTTTTTGATTTTCCGCTGATCACGCTGCGCAGCACCGTGAAGCGCGCGGATTTTGAAACCTGGATAGCGAAGGATGTCGACGCCATCGAATCCGCCTGCGGCGACGCGCTCAAGCAGGCGAAGATGACGGCAGACGATATCTCGGTGGTGTTCATGACCGGCGGCACTTCGTTCGTGCCGCTGATACGTCAGCGCTTCGAGGCGCGATTCGGTGCCGGGAAAATCGTGGCGGGCGATGAGTTTGTCTCGGTGGGTCGGGGACTATCGCTGCTGGCGCGGGAGCGTGCGCTTGATCCGCGGGCCTTGGGGCGGCAATGAACTGCAAAACCAAAGTTCGCTTGTAGCGTTACTTTGACGTATGTGGCTTTGCCGCCCTGCCACAAGCCTGAGCTCACTCCGGCTTGATATTCGCCCCGCGCACAATCTTGCCCCACTTCTCGGTTTCGGATTTGACGTAGGCGCTAAAATCCGCCGGTGTGTTGGCGCGAATCTGTACGCTGAGTGATGCCATGCGCTCGATGACGGCGGGTGCGCGTATGACGGCGTTCAGGCCTGTGTTGAGGCGTTCGATGATCGCGCGCGGCGTATTGACGGGAACAAACACGCCGTTCCATTCGTAGGCTTCGTAACCGGGCAGCGTATCGGCCATCGGAGGAATGTCGGGTAGCGCCGCCAGGCGACCGCGTCCGGTGTGCGCGATGGAGCGGATGGTGCCGGCCTTGACGTGGCCGGTGGATGCGGCGGCGTTGCTGAAGTAGAACTTGGTGTGGCCGCCCGCCACGTCGATCAGCGCGGGTGCGCCGCACTTGTAGGGGATGTGGTTGAGCGTGATGCCCGCGCTGACCTTGAACAATTCGAGCGCCATGTGCTGCACGCTGCCGGTGCCGGAAGACGCCCAGTTGAGTCCTTCCCTGGTGGCCTTCGCCAGCGCGATGAGTTCGGTCACCGTGGCGGCTTTGATCGAGGGATGCATCACCAGCAGATTGGGCACGGTGCCAGCCAGAAACACCGGCGCGAAATCCCGTGCTGAGTTGTACGGCAGATTGGGAAGCATAGACGGGTTGATGGAATGGCCGGTCGCGTCGTGCAAAATCACGTAGCCGTCGGCGGATGCCTTCGCCACCAGGCCGGCGCCTATCGTGCCAGATGCGCCGCCACGATTATCGATGATGAATTGATGGCCGAAATCTTCGATGAGTTTGGTGAACAGCACGCGCGAAATAGTATCCGCGCCGCCGCCGGGCGGGAACGGCACCACCACACGCACGGACCGCGCCGGATAGTCGGCGGCGGCAGCGGACGTTGCCGCAGTGCAAAGCAACATGAAAAAGGCGCTGATTCGTTTCATAGTGAACTCCCAGTCATTGTAGTTAACAGCAAGGCGACATCAGATGGTCCTGGATTTAGTCTGTCGCAACAGCATCACACCCACCACCAACGCCGGCAATCCGCAAACCACAAATCCGATCCCATAGCTGCCGGTAACATCGAGCAAACCGGAATAGATCAGCGGTAGCGCCAGCGCGCCGACCTGGCCGAACGAGAGCACGCCGCCGGTGACGCCGCCGCGCATACCCTCAGGCGCAGCGCGCGCGGCTTCGGCGAGCAGAATGCCGTGCCACGAAAGCGCGGTGGCGCTTAACACGCAGGCTACCAATCCCACCAACAATGTCGGCCATCCCGCGCCGCACAGTGCGAGTGTGGCGACGCTGCCGGCCATGCCGAGCGCCAGCCCGGCCATCAGTCGGCGCGGCGTGATATGGGTACTGCCGAGCCAGCCCCACAAAATGCGCCCCGGCACGGCGACGGCCACCGCCACGGAAAACAAAAAGCCTGCCGCCACCGGTGTATAGCCGATGGTGGTCAGGTACACCACAAAATACGCGGTGACGACCGCCTGCATTCCGTTGAAGGCAAGACAGGCTAATGACAGGGCGCGCAGCTCGCGCGTGGCGAGCACCGTATTCAGGGTGGTGCGGAAATCCGACAAATGAAAGCTGCGTGTCGGCACGCGGTCGGTATCAAAAATTTTGCACAGCGGTTGCAGTACCACGGCGAACACCACGCATGCCGCTGCACTGTAGAGCATGGTGGCGCGCCAGCCCTGCCATTCCGTCAGTTGCGGCGCGAAGGCGCCGGCCAGCAGCAGGCCTGCGGGCACGGCGGTTTGTTTGATTGAGAACACCAGCGGCAGATACTTCGGCGATGCGCAACGCGCCAACAGATGCGAACTCGCCGGGGTAGACACCGCGCCGCCGCCTCCGGCAATGAGAGCGGACAACACCAGCATCAACGGCGTGCCCAGCGTCGTCAGGGCAGTGCCGATGGCGAGCAGCACCAGCGCGATCTGGCTCATGCGCATCGCGCCATAACGCACGATGAAGCTGCCGCAGCCGAGTTGAGTCACCAGTGCGGCAAGCGCGGTCAGGCCAAAATAGACGCCGATCCACGCGGGCGCAAGACGCAAATCGAGAATGATCGCGGGCGCGATCACTGCGGGCAGCGAACGGCCAAGGGCAATAAACGTCTGCTGAAAAAAAGTCGCGCCGAGGGCGAGCAGGAGGTGCTTCACGAGAGGGGGGGCTTCCCTGAATTCGGTGGCATAACAGCGACTATAGCAAGAGGATGCCGCTTAAGGTTCGGCAGTCTATCCAGGAACGGAATCAACACTTTGCTGATTGTGCTGGTCTGGCCGCTAGACTTTTTCGGTTTTTTCGGGCTCGGGTTCAACCAGCGGCTGCATGGCGGCGAGAAATTTACCGACGCCGCTCACCCATCGGCTGTTCGGCAGTTCGAGGCCCAGCAATGGCGAAAACGCCTGCATTTTCTTGAAAGCGGCGTCGAGCAAATGCACTAGTTCGGTTGGCGACACAAAAATGATTCCTGAGAAGCGGTTGGAAAATGCCGTCAACCGGCTCAAACCCTGTTCTGCGGGAGTGTTCGCGGCCAGCTCGCATAGCTCGTTGGAAAAGGCCGCGATTAGCTGTTGAAGATCGACAAATTTCACGGGTTTTGGCGGCTTGCCGGGGCCAAGACATTGGATGCTATGTCGGATGGTGTCGGG